>JACRDE010000445.1 GCA_016212935.1 Desulfomonile tiedjei
TGACTCCGATCACAGCATAGGTAGCCACTTCTACGAGGGTCAAATCGAAGGAGTGTTCACTCCCCGTACGTTGGAAGATCAACTGGTTTCGGCTCGAACGGCATTTCAAAAGGCGTTCGAAGAGATGTTCGGCGTTAGCATCCATCATTTGCAGTCAGAAACAGTTGGGCTCATAGCAGAGTTGCAGCCACCCATCCATTATACTGAAAAGGAAAATCGGCACGTCTTGGACGTATTGTATAAGCTTAATATAGAGACCCTGGATTCAAAACAGATAGGCGCCTTGCTTAAGGCAAATGGCGAGAATCCTGACAAGTTGGGAAGTCTGAAGAGGCTAGAGAAATTATATCTGACTCTGTACCCGGAGATCGACGTTGCCACAATCTTGGCTCCGTTTTTCGTACTGTATGACATGCGAATCGCCCATGTTCATTTACACAGTGCGGCTGAGTGGAGAAAGCGGGCTCTTCGCGTAAGTGCGTACCTTACTTGAAAAGTGAAAGAGGACATGCTTTCTGCCTTCTTGGGTATTTGAAAAATCTGAGAAGGCGAGGAAGTCATGTCCACCAGCCTACTGTATCACTGTTTTGGAATCACGGGACGGGGAATTCACTATGTTCGTTCGCGATTCGATGAGGGGCGAACGATCTTCCGCATCGATCAAGACCCGACAACCCTGGCTTGTTCTGTCTGTGGCAGCCGCAAGGTTTGGAAGAAAGGGACGGTCTTTCGACGATTCATCACGCTGCCGATCGGACTGAGAGCGACGATCATCGAGTTTCCCATCCAAAGAGTGTTTTGTCTGGTTTGTGGGCTGACTCGACAGGTGAAGATCGGCTTTGCCGAACCGGATCGCAGGTACACCAAGCGCTTTGAGCGCTATGTGTTGGACCTCTCCAAACACATGACGATGAAGGATGTAGCGCGGCATCTGGGGATCAGTTGGCATACGGTCAAGGAGATCCAGAAGGCTCACCTTCGCAGGCATTTCTCCCAGCCTTCCCTCAAAGGGCTCAGGTGGATTGCTATCGATGAGATCAGCGTTGGTCGCGGACATCGATACCTGACGGTTGTTCTGGACCTCGTTTCCGGGGCCGTGGTGTTCGTTGGCGAAGGCAAAGGAGCCAAAGCACTTGAGCCTTTCTGGAGAAGACTCAAATCCTCCAGAGCACGCATCGAGGCCGTCGCTATGGACATGTCCCAGGCTTACATCTCTGCGGTGAGAAGCAATCTGTCTCATGCGACCATCGTGTTTGACCACTTTCACGTGATCAAGCTCATGAATGACAAACTGACCGAGTTGCGGCGTGATCTGTATCGTGAAGCCACCGACCTTCTCCAGAAAGATGTCCTCAAAGGGAGTCGCTGGCTTCTCCTGAAGAATCCCGAAAACCTCCGGGACGATCGCAATGAGCGGGTTCGTCTCGAAGAGGCTTTGAGCCTCAATAGGCCTCTGGCTACCGCCTACTACATGAAGGAAGATCTCAGGCTCCTCTGGTCTTTCCCGAACAAGGCCTCTGCCGAGGACCATCTGCAAGACTGGATTGCACGAGCCGAAGCGTCAGGCATCCGCATACTCAAGGATGTTGCCAAGACGCTGAGTACCCACAGGGCTGGTATCCTCGCTTACTACGATCATCGGATCTCTTCCGGACCCTTGGAAGGAACCAACAACAAGATCAAGACGCTCCAGCGTCAGGCCTACGGTTTCAGAGACCAAGCCTTCTTCATGCTCCGCATCTATGCCCTTCACACCACCAGGTACGAACTCGTGGGGTGAGGCCAGAAAATGTGAGGTACGCACTTACGCGAAGACCCCAGAAAATTGCTCGGATCACCTCTCAGGTGGTTCCCCGTTCGTTTCCTTGCTTTGGGCAACTTACTGCTGCGAGGACGAGCAAAACGCCCTCAACAGAAAACCAAATGAATGCATAGAGATATGCTAGCTGCTATAGTTTTGCCCTTTCAGGCTCAATACCCTGATAATTCAGAGGAGTCATTTGAATATGCCGGCGTTCCTTCCATAAGCGGTCTGGGTACAAACCTACGGAGGAACGCCGATGGGCAAGCGGGGCCTGCCACAGCCAGCAAATGCCTCGGCGCCACCATGCCGTGGTTTGCTATCGTTTTGCACTAACGGCTGAAAAAGGACGGAAATTCTGTGGGAAAAACCGGTATCAGGGTTCTCCGACCATTGGTAATTGCATCGACGATTTTCTTTCGGGCCTGAGGTAGGCCTCCAAAAACACCGCTGGGCCGCTTCCGCATGGACCGAGATTCTTTAGTGGCTCTCGGGAGACCTCCGCAAGGATTTCAAACTGGTCGGATCTGTCGTTATTCGCTTCTTAGGTGCTGAAGTCGGGGAAACTGCTCATGTGTGCTGTTTGAGCACGAACATCCTGGCTGAGGGCATCAGAGGTAGGTTTGGACGTTCGCTGTCGTCCATCCCGCGTGTGGAAAGCCGTATCATCAGTAGCACCTGAATGGTTGGTGGAAACCGGTCCACCTCTTTTCCAAACGGGAAGCACCAGATGGAAACACACTGGATCAACCGGGATGTGACCAAGGGAGACGGGCTGACTGAGGAGAATCAGGCCTGGGAGCAAGGTCTTCGGGAGGCTGAATACCTGATAATGAATCTCTCGTGAGAGAATGACCTGGTGGTGTATCCGTTCCTCGGCTCGTTTGATGCCCCGAGAGCGGATACCAAACATCGGTGTCCATTTTTTCCACTTACTCAACCATCCGAAAAGTGCGAAACGCGAGCTACGAGATTTTCACTTGACATCAGTATGGCCGGTGCATATACTGACATTAGCGTCAGACATTGACGACAGTGTCAGACGCTAATGTCAGTATCAATGGTGCATATGAAAATCTCACGACCTGGAGAGAGAAAATGGTCACAACCAAACTCGCGAGACGGGAACGACAAGAACTCATGCAAAGACAGGAAATACTTGCCGCAGCGGCAGAGATCTTCTCAGAAAACGGGATTCACAACGTGTCAATGCATGACATAGCCAAGCGAGCAGAGTTTGGGATTGGAACCGTATACAAGTTCTTTGCCAATAAGGACGAATTATTTACCGCTCTCATGTTTGACACGATACAGGGGTTCCATACCATGGTCATGGAGGTGCTTGAACAAGACAAAGATCCAGTTGAGATTCTCAACGAGTATGTTTCCGTCGCGTGGAGGCACCACAGGAAAGACTTCAAGCTCATCCGATTGTTTTTTCCGGAGACTGACGGGCCGGGTTTCAACCCCAAGGCTCAGTCGCACAAGAATATTTGCGCTTTGTTTGACCAGTTTATTGAGAAATTGTCGTCGGTGTTTGAGAGAGGGATCAAGGAGCAAATCTTTCGAGAATTCGATCCGTATTTTATGGCAATGACCGCAGAGTGCCTGGTGCGCTCTTCTCTCAAGCTTGCCATGAAGGACCCGGAACTGCTCAAGTCCGAAGAATCTCCATTTCCTGTTACGGACATCCTCTTGAAAGGGATGCTGAGCCACTATGACGAGATGAGATAGAGAAATCATAAATTAGCCAATCAGATTAGCAAGCCGTCTCATTGAAAATGGACGCAGATGCCCCCGTTCCGGGTGAGTTATGGCTTCGGGTCGATCCCCGGGGAAAACGAGTATATCAATGATACAAATGAAAGATCATTTAATCAGATCAATAGGCACACTATGCCTTGCTGCCGTCTTACTCGCAGGCTGCGAGAAAACGCCGCAGAAATCTATGGAACGTCCTCCTGCTACCGTGGTGGTCGGAACAGCCGTCACCCGGAATGTACCCTTGTACATAGATGCTATAGGCAGAACCGTCGCGAGCAAGGTCGTGACAGTCAAACCTCAGGTAGGAGGATGCATTACAAAAATCCATTTTGTTGACGGTGCGGAGCTGAAGGAAGGCGATCCGCTCTTTACAATCGATCCGCGTCCCTACAAAGCCAAGCTTGATGCGGCTAATGCAACGCTGGCAGAAAAAAAGGCTTCCCTTGACCTGGCAAAGATCCAGTTTGATCGCTATGCAGGTCTTCTTGAGACAAACTCAGTTGCTCAAACAGATTATGACACGAAAAAGAACAATGTGGAAACGAGTGAGGCTCAAGTCTTGCAGAGCCAAGCGGCTGTGGAGGAGGCTAAGCTTAATCTGGATTATTGCTACATCGCGTCTCCGGTTCAAGGTCGGGCTGGGCTGCGGCTGGTAGACAATGGGAATGTTGTTTCCGCGAACAGCTCTTCTCTCTTGCTTATTGAGCGGTTGCACCCAATCTACGCCGACTTCACCATCACCGAACATCAGCTCCCGGCAGTGAAGGAGAAGCTTCGGCAAGGAGTCTTGCAAGCTTCAGTGAGTCTATCTGAGCAACAAGATGATCCCCGTGAAGCGGAAGTGGCGTTTCTTGACAATGCAGTCCAGGAATCTACGGGTACGATCAAGCTGAGAGCCACCTTGCTCAACGAGGACGACCATTTCTGGCCTGGCCAACTCGTGAGAGTCCGGTTGTTCCTGGATACGATCCATGACGCGGTAATCGTGCCAGCGAAAGCGACTCGTATGTCGGCCAAAGGTCCCTTCCTGTTCGTAGTGCGGGACGATTCCACAGCCGAGCTGCGGCAGGTCTCGCTTGGACAGCGGCATGGTGACTCGGTTGTTATCAACGAGGGTGTCAAGGCAGGCGAGCGAGTGGTGATGGTCGGACATCTTGGGGTAGCACCTGGGGCCAAAGTACGGGTAAACGAAGCACTTGTCAAAGTCGGCCCATCGACCGAACAGGAGAAGAGGTACCAATGACTATTTCCGAACCTTTTGTCCGTCGGCCGGTTATGACTATTGTGCTGACCGCATCGGTGATCCTCTTCGGTGTGCTGAGCTACCTTCAACTCCCGATAAACGACCTGCCCGTGGTCGACTACCCCGTGATCCAGGTGCAGGCGGATTATCCGGGCGCGACCCCTGAAACAATGGCCAACAATATCGCCACCCCTCTTGAGCGGCAGTTCATGCAAATCAGCGGGTTGGAACTGGTATCTTCCCAGAATTCTCAGGGGCATACGAACATGTCCCTACAATTTGCTTTGGACAAGAGCATCGACGCGGCTGCCACAGACGTGGAAACCGCAATTTCGCAGGCAACGGGAAACCTGCCCTCAGACTTGCCCTCCAGACCAACTTTGTCCAAAACCAACCCGAACAACGAGCCAATGATGTTCCTTACGCTCACAAGCGACACGGTCACGGCCGGTGAGCTGTACGATTATGCGTACACGCAGGTCGCTCAGCGGATCAGCATTCTGTCTGGTGTGAGCCGTTGCAGCGTGTTCGGAACCAAGAGCGCGGTTCGCATAAAAGCCAACCCTGGCGCATTGTGGGCTCGAGGTCTTTCCATAGAAGACCTTGCCACTGCAATCCAAAAGGGAACGAGCTACAGCGCCGCAGGCCAGCTAGACGGACCGGACGACACAATACTCCTCAGGCCTCGAGGCCAGTTGGAGAACGCACAAGATTACGGCAACCTCATCATTACGTCAAAAGACGGTGCGCCCGTGTACCTCAGTGATTTGGCTCAAGTGAAAGAGTCGGTTGAAGACGAACGGATCAGCTCGCGTTTCTGGTTCAAAGGATTGCCCTCTCCCGGTGCGACGGTAACAGTCGCAGTATTCCGCCAAGCCGGAGCCAACGCGGTAGACGTGGCAAACAGAATCAAAGAATTATTGCCTTTGATCAACCAGGAACTCCCTGCATCGATACAGGCAACGATCAACCATGACCGCTCAAAGACCATAGCCAGTTCTATTCACGACGTGCAAGAGACCCTTGTCATCGCCTTTGTGGTAGTGGTGATCGTGATTTTTGTTTTTCTCGGGCGAGTAGAGGATACGCTGATTCCAGTCGTTGCGCTTCCATTGTCGCTACTGGCTACCTTCATTGTAATGAGTGTGCTTGGATACAGCCTGGACAACCTGTCGCTCATGGCTCTCACGTTGGCGATCGGATTCCTCGTGGATGACGCTATCGTTTTTCTGGAGAATACGGTTCGCCGCATGGAAGCAGGCGAGAAAGCCCTAGCTGCAACCATCAACAGCGCAAAAGAGATCAGTTTCACCATTCTTTCCATGACCCTGTCGCTGGCAGCCGTGTTCATCCCTCTTGTGTTCATGTCCGGCTTAATGGGACGCATATTCCGTGAATTCGCGATCACCATAGTGGTTGCGATTTTGGCATCGGGTCTGATCTCACTCACACTGACGCCGCTCATGTGCGCAAGGCTGCTCAAAAACAGAGGGGAAGGCTGCCGTCGAAATTGGATGGAGCGTGTAATGGGCGCGTTGGAAAAACGGGTACTCAATTTTTACCAAACGTCCCTCTGGTGGTTCCTGAAACGGCGGTGGATATCGGTAGTGATTTGGTTCACCTGTCTCGCAGGCACGGTCTGGCTATTCATCATCGTTCCCAAAGCGTTTCTGCCCGTGGGAGACAGCGGTAACTTATGGGGCATGCTCGTGGGAGACGAGGCGGCATCACCTGAACGGATGCGCTCCGCTCAGCAGCAGGCCATTGATATTCTGGACAAGACCCCCGGCGTACGAGCAGCCTTTTCAATGACAGGCAACAGCCAAATGACATTATCCAACCAAGGGGTGATGGTTATCTTTCTTGATTCTCCTGAAGAACGCTCCCCTATCCAATACATGGCCGGGGAATTGATGGGCAAGCTGAGCGGTATTCCTGGAATATTAGCGTTCCTGAGACCAATGCCTGTCTTGGAGATCAGTACCGGAGCGGTCAACAGGGACCAAGGCCAGTACTCGTTCTGTCTGTCGGGCCTGGACGCGAATAGTGTTTATGAAGTTTCCGGCCGGCTCATGGAGAAATTCAGAGAGTATCCAGGGTTTGCGACGGTATCAACAGACTACTACCCTAACATGCCGAGTCTCGAAATAGATATCCGTCGCAATCAGGCCAAGACGTTTGGAGTCTCGGAGCAACGGGTTCTATCACTACTCGGTAAAGCTTACGCTCAGAACTATCTTTATCTCATCAAGAAGGCGACAGACCAGTACGAAGTGATTCTCGAAGTCGAAGACAAGGCACGTTCGAAACCTGAAGATCTGACACACTTGTACATTAAATCGGATGACGCAAAGAATCTCGTACCGCTCGATGCCTTGATCACCACCAAAACCGTGCTTGGTCCACAATCCGTGAACCACATGAATCAGTTCACGTCTGTCACGTTCTCTCTGAACCTCCAGCCTGGTGTGGCCATAGGAGAAGCGACAGAATTCATCAACCGAACCGCATCCGAGGTCGTACCGTCCACAATGCGGGCGAGCCTGCAAGGTGAGGCATCGACCTTCCAAAACACGATCAAGGACATGACCGTCCTAATGGCTTTGGCCGTTTTCGTGATGTACGTGATTTTGGCCATCCTTTATGAGAGCTATATCCATCCGATCACCGTACTTTCCACTCTGCCCACTGCTCTGTTCGGAGGATTGCTGACCTTGCTTCTGTTTAATGAGCAAGCATCTCTTTACGCGTTCGTCGGCATGTTCATGTTGATGGGAATCGTAAAGAAAAACGGTATCATGATTGTTGACTTCGCGCTTCAGCGAGTGGAGAAAGGTGAGACTGCCGAACAAGCCATTCATGACGCGAGTATGGATCGATTTCGCCCCATCATCATGACCACCATTGCGGCAATCGGAGGAGCCGTACCCATTGCCTTGGGGTTTGGGGCCGACGCAGCTTCTCGCCGACCACTGGGGTTGGTCATTGTTGGTGGGATGGTATTGTCTCAGTTCATCACTCTTTACATTACGCCCGTGATCTATCTGTACCTTGAGGAGTTCCAAGAAAAGGTGTTGGATCGTACTTCTTTCTTTCGATCAAGACACTCAAAGCAGCTATCGGAGGTATATGCGACACCTCGCGATGAATCCTGAGCTCAAAGAAATGCGAACGAAAAAGTCTCTATAGATGGATTACTCTCGAAGACCAACGTGTTTGCCAGGATGATGACAAAAACGGTACAGAGAGCGGCTCAGGCATCTGCTCGCCGCTTCTTGGCAGATCTAACACTTATGCAATGCATACCAAGCGATTTAGCTACAGGAATTGTTAAATAATGAGGCCCTTCCAATCTTGGTTTTTTGTCGTGATCATAA
>JACRDE010000447.1 GCA_016212935.1 Desulfomonile tiedjei
CGCCCCCTTTGAACGACTGGAAGATGATCTCGCTACAAAACTACAGACAACTTGCCCTCGAGTTTTGTTTCTTCTTTTCAATACGAAAGCCGCGCACAAAGCCCTGCCAGCTCAGGATGACCTCTGACGGAACTTGATCATTCTCTCAAGCTCTCTGCGCTGATCTTTCTTTTTAATGGCTTCTCTCTTGTCAAAGGTCTTTTTTCCCCTTGCAAGAGCCATTTCAATCTTGACCTTACCACGTTTGAAATACATTTTCAACGGAACCAGAGAATACCCGCGCTCTGTGACCTTTCCCACAAGCTTCTTCAGTTCGCGTTTGTGCAGCAGAAGCTTTCGCTCGCGCAGAGGATCGTGGTTCTGCCTGTTTGCCTGCTCGTAGGATGAAATGTGAGCGTCCACCAGGAACAATTCACCGCTCCGGAATTTACCGTATGAATCCGAGAGATTCGCTTTACCGTTTCGTAAAGACTTCACCTCCGAGCCCAGCAAACTTATGCCGACCTCGAAAGTGTCCTCAATTTCAAAATTGAAGAACGCCTTGCGATTCTTGCAGATTATTTTTATGCCATCGGTCTGCTTCATTGAAACCGCTAGGACTGATCGATGAAATAGTCTTTGGGGAAGCGCTCTGTGATCCAGGACTCAAGGAGGCCGTGGATTTCGCGGGCTTCGTACATCTGAAACGCCTGCCATGTGAGCTCTCTGCATTCGTCCATGCTAATAGCACGAATAAGCTTCTTTACCATTGGAATGGCCAGGGCGTTCATCGAAAGCTCGTCAATTCCAAGTCCCAGTAGGATGGGGATATTGACCGGGTCACCGGCCATTTCACCGCACATCGATACTGGAATGCCTCCAGCCTGGCCTGCGCTAACCACTTGACGAATCAGTCTGAGGATAGCCGGATGAAGAGTGTCGTAAAGATAGTTCACATGCTCGTTGACTCTGTCGATGGCCAACGAGTATTGGATCAGGTCGTTGGTCCCTATGCTGAAGAAGTCTACCTCTTTGGCCAGTAGATCGGCGATTGCGACCGCGGAAGGAACCTCTACAAGAATACCGATCTTGAGTTGCCGGGCAAACGGTATACCATCGGAACCCAGCTCTCTCTTTACCTCCTCAAGCAGTTGTTTGGTGGTGACCAGTTCCGTCAGACAGGAGACCATCGGGATCAAGAGCCTGCAATCGCCATAAACAGCGGCTCTTAGAATAGCCCTGAGCTGAGTCCTGAAAATGTCCGTGCGGTTCAGGCAAAGCCGGATCGCCCTCAGTCCCATGGCAGGATTGGTCTCCTGTGACGTGCTCACGCTAATAGCGATCTTGTCTCCACCTATGTCGAGGGTTCGAATTGTCACCGGATTTGGAGCGTTGCCCTTCAGGATCTGGCGATAGACTTCAAATTGCTCTTCCTCTGACGGGAGATCAGGTCTTCCAAGAAACAAGTACTCGGTTCGAAAAAGTCCTATTCCTTCAGCTCCGTGACTCCTGGCGATTTCCATCTCGTCCACCAGTTCGATATTCGCGGAGATCCTGACCGATCTGGAACCGTCGCGAGTCACCGCAGGCAGTTGACCGTATGCCATGAGTGACTGCTGATACTTCTTGTACAGTTCCTGTCTTTCCCTGTACCTGAAAATCATATCAGGGTCGGGATTGACAATCACTACGCCGGTGCTGCCGTCTATGACAATGGTGTCCCCTGTCTGGACCTGTCGGCTGATGCTTTCCAGGCCGGTTATCGCAGGGATCTTGAGAGAGCGCGCCATAATGGCCGTGTGGGACGTACGGCCGCCCATGTCTATGGCAAACCCTAGCACGCACTCTCGCTTTATTTGCGCTGTGTCGGCAGGTGAAAGGTCGTGGGACACTATGATTGAATTCGGTGGAAGCTGGTGGATCTTGCTTTCTGTCGAAATGCCCATCAGTACTCGCAAGACTCGCTCACCGACGAAATGTATGTCCCGAGCACGTTCCTTGAGGTATTCGTCCTCGATGGTGTCGAACGCGGATGTGATTCTCATCATTATTTCAGAGACAGCCCACTCCGCGTTCTGTCGCTCGGCGTTGATTGCTTTCTTTGTGCCCTCGTAGAACATCTTGTCCTTGAGGAGCAGAATGTGAGTGTCGAGGATGTACGCGTGGTCTCCCAGTGGATGATGGGGACCTATATGCTTTTTTATCGACTTGATTCGTTCCGCAGCGGCTTCGACAGCGCCCTCAAATCGGGAGATTTCGTGAGGCACTTCCTCGGGGCTGAGAATGCGCTTAGGGCATATCTCCGTGGTAAGACGCTCGATTACGACCGCTTGCCCGATGCCCACTCCACCGGATACTCCAATCCCCCTCATCAACCTGTTGGTATCGTTTTCATTTACTCTGGGCGGCGTACGGGATTTTTTCTTGTCAACCTTCTTCGGGGTCTTCATCTTGTATAAGTCGGCTTATCTCCTGAATTGCTTGCCTGGAATCCGGGCCATGTGCGCGAACGAGCAGCTCACTTCCTGGTGTGGCTGCTAAAAGTAATAATCCTAACACACTTCTGGCATCGACTTCCACTCCATCTTTTACCAGCGTGACCTGGCACGAATAATTCTGCATGGCCTGTACCATCATGGTGGCCACTCTTGCATGAAGGCCCAATTGGTTGCTCACTTTGAGGGTTCTCTCCATGATTTCACTTTCCAGTATCATACAAATAAGTTCCCCGTCTGCGAGATTAAGAAAACAGACAGAGTCCCCAGGGCGATCAGGTAAATCACCGTCGCCGGAGAAACACGTTTTCTCAACATTACAAAACCGGCTGATGCCGCTATGACCAGGCATATGCCCGTAAAGGGTCTCGACAGGTAGACAGAATCCGGAGCCTTCACAGCCAAGTATACCACCACCCCGGCCAGAAGGCCCAGCCCCAACGATAGTGCATCCCTCGCCAACGTGACAAGACCTGTTACACCAGGGGACTTTAGCATCAGTAGAACCTGAAGTCCTTCGGTCCAACCGATCTTGAAACCGCGCGCACGCAAGAATAAGTGCGGCACGTTGTAAGTTACAAGCAACACAACGCTTCCGACAATGGATCCGAATAGAATGAACCCGAAAATGCTGCCAATGACAGAAGCTAACGGCTTGACGTGGCTCCAGAAGATTCGATCCCCGTACGCGGCCAGTGTCGCCATGACCCGTTTTCTGTACGGAATGACTGTGGAGGCCTCCAGGTCATGTTCCAGTCGAGCAGTGAGTCCCGCAAGCAACGGTCCCATTGACGGATGAGTGTTCACCGGGTCCAAGTGGCGGTTGACGACTGCCCTTCTGTCACCTTCGTCAGAATAAAGCCTCTCCAGCGCCGGGAAAAAGCAATATATGAATCCTACGTTCTGCATCTTCTCGTAATTCCACAAGGTTTCCAGAAAAAAAGATCGCCGGAAGACCCTACCATTAACCCCTCTCATATTCGTTGGTTTGGAAACTCGTTCTTGCATGGCTCAAGATTAGAGCACCATCGAAACCCTGTCAATGGACACCCCGGCGGTCACTAAAGGTGTGCACGCTTCGTAAGACGTCTCTAAACTATTTTGATGCCCCGAATCGTGGCACGATTTTGTCGCGCAAACAAATTTTGAGACAGTGTCTCAGGCCTGGTCGGGCTACTCGGAATCCGTTTCAAAGTCCTTGATTGTCGGAGGCAAAGGAATCCGTTTCTGGGATTCGGTCTTCCCGCCGGCGGGTTCTTCGGATTCGTTGATCCTAAGCGCCGCGCAGGATACTAGGCCTGTGGCGATGCACATGACTAGAACGGCCGCGAGAATTCTCTTAAGCACCTTTGACATTCTTCCTTATCACAACTCTGCCTGGATGTTTTCTCCTCATCTGAGGGACTGCTGCCACACGCTTGCAAAGTGCGACCGATTGTGGCATTCGCATTACGTACCTGCAGCGCGCTGGTGAAGTATAGCACAGGAGGACCCTACATTGAGAAGGTTTGGGCCCATCCTGTTATACTGATGCGCTTTCAAACGTGCCAGCAAGGCAGGTAACTAGTTCATTATCCATAGTTGAATGGGGTCGGTATAGCACATGCACATATCGGAAGGAGTTCTGGGAGCCCCAGTGCTTGTTGCCGGGGCCGCTCTCACCGCTGCCGGGGTAGCTGTGGGGTTGAGAAAAACCGAATACGAGAAGCTGCCTGAGGTGGCGGTCCTTGCGTCCGTTTTTTTTGTGGCGTCTTTGATCCACGTTCCTGTGGGGCCTTCCGCGGTACATCTTGTGCTGAACGGCGTTTGTGGACTGCTCCTGGGCTGGGCCGCTTTTCCGGCCATTCTGGTCGGATTGACGCTTCAGGCGCTTCTGTTTCAATTCGGCGGATTGACCACCCTGGGAGTCAACACCTTCAACATGGCTTTTCCAGCCGTGATCTTCTATTACATCTGCCGGAAAGGGGCAAGAAGTCGGGCTAGATATCTGCGACTCTTGGCTGAATTCTCGGCCGGGGCCGGGGTTGTACTTGCTTCCGGACTTCTGGTAGCGCTCTCGCTTATGGCAACAGGGGAATCGTTTCATACGGCCGCTCGCCTGATTGTTCTGGCCCAAGTCCCTGTCATGTTCGTAGAGGGAATACTGACCGTATTCATTATGGAATTTATCCGCAAAGTCAGGCCCAATTGAAGCTGTCGCACTAAAGGAACTACGCTGAAATTTGTTCCATCGGGAAATAGTGTTCCACGAGCTTTGCGAGCGAGTGCCCCCATATTCTGCAGCTCTCCGCGGATGGATGGAAGCCATCGGCCGCAAAGTGTTCCTGTCCCAAGTCGAAAATGGTACGAGCATAAACACATGCGTGCCTGCGCGACGATTCGGTTTCTTGGACTGCTGCGAATGTTCGAACACGGATTGCGAGCGAAGCGAAGCAATCTCCAAAACCCGAGCGATGTAGATTGCTTGGTGGTTTCAATCCTCGCAATAACAGTCTCTTGCTCACAGTCTTTCCCGCTCGCAAGTGAAGGTTGCACTCCGGAACTAATTAAAGTTGCCTGGTGATGCTCCAGTGGTGTATAAGGGGTGCCAACCCCGAACTACGCTACGAGAATCAACCATGACAATGTTTTCGATGAGGCGCTTGGTCAGGAGCGCCCTGACGACTAAGTTTGTAGTCATCATCCTGGCTACCGGTTTGTCTCTGCAGGGAGTTGCACGCGCTGCAGAAAAGCTTGAAAAAAAAGGCGAGAGGCCCTGGCTCATGGTCGGGCTTTCGACCGACGGGTGCTCCAGGGGCTGCAGGCACGTATTTGGAGTCATTAAGGAACTCAGCGGAAATCCCAACGGCGTTGTTCTGCATTTCACAAAAGTGACGCCCGAGCTTATCTCTGAAATGCATCCGGAATTCATCGTCTTGAGCCCGCAGGGGACTCCCTGGTGCCGTTACTCCGGTGAGCTTGGAGTGGCCCTCCAGAATTTCCTGTGGACGCTGCCCGTGGCTGCCGAGGAAATGAACATACCTATTCTCGGGATCTGCGGTGGACATCAGGCTCTAGCCCTTGCATTCGGGGGCAAGGTCGGTCCGATTCGTGCGGTTGACGACGATTGCATGCCCTACACCCGCGACCGGCAGGGCGGAGTTGTCCCGCTAACAATGACTCACTCGGACCCGATTTTCGACGGTGTACAGGGAAATATTCGGATAGTTGAGAGCCATTATGATGAAGTGAAAGTGCTTCCTCCGGGCTTCGTCCTTTTGGCCTCGGAGAAGGTCAGCCGAAATCAAATCATTCGTCATCCGAACAAACCCGTGTACGGGATTCAAGGACATCCCGAGAGTTCTTACAGTAGGCTGGAAGGGGGCATTCTTCTGAGAAATTTCCTCAAGATCGCTGAGTCGCACAACAAGAGGGTGAGAGGATTCGACGAGGATTCGACGAGGTTAGTTTCTCTTAGCCCAACAGGAGCTAACTCCGATTCAGCGACAAAACCACAGTAATATCATCTCCATCTCAAGCAAGGAAGAATCTGGAATGACCTTCTTTGTGAAAGGGTTCCCCTAACCTTACTGATTTGAAAATGAATTCGTAGAATACCTACGCGTAAGCAAAGGGACAATTCTACCAGCGGGGGCGTTCATAGAAGTGAATGCCAGAGCCTCGTCATCCAGAACCACTTCCCGTCATTCCCGTGAAAGTTTGTATGCAGAGGACAGGGCAACACATCTTCATCCAGACCCTGATTTCACTCAAAATGACGGGTCTAGACCTTCCATCCTGAAAGCCCCTGGTGCGATTTTCATGCCTACTATGACCAAAAAATCGTGGCCGTTCGTCGGAATGTGGTGACTTGCCCACGCCAAACGTACAAGAACTTTGATAATGAATATGGTTACTTGAATCAACTTCGTATTAGCGCGACCAGGTCGCGCTGCGCAACCCACCTGTCCAGGAGCTGCTTTTCAGGAAGCCGTTCAGCCTCGCCCCAACCCCCTTCAGATAGGCTGCCACTTCCGCGTGGCCCTCGAAGTAAGCTTCCATCAGAGCCGTCCACCCGAATTTGTTCTTGAGGTTTATGTTCGCGCCGGCTCTCAGGAGTAATTTCACTACTTCCAATTTTCCAGCGGATGCACCGACCATTAATGCTGTCTTGCCGTCTCGGTCCGTTGCATTTATGTCAGAACCCGCTGCAAGCAAGAGTGTAACCAAATCGGCTCTGCCGGCCCGGGATGCCCAGAAAAGCGATGTGTTTCCGAACTTGTTTGTGGCATTCACCAGGCTGCCTTCCCGCAGAAGCATGGCAACGAATTCCCTATGGCCTCTGTAAGATGCCCAGAACAGTGGGGTGTTGCCGTACTTTCCGTCACGAGAGTTCACATCTGCGCCCTGCTCCAACAGCCATTTTCCCAAGTCCTTGAGATTACAGCGCGATGCCTCGTGCAGAGCGTCATTCAGGACATTACCTCCGGGGACTACCTCGGCCCCTTTCTCCAGCAAGAACTGAGCGACTTCGCCTCGGCCGAGCCTGAAGGCGTAGTCTAAAGCTCTGAGCCCTCCTTTGCTCCTGGCATTGATTCCGGCACCACTTTGCACGAGGAGCTTGACCACAGGCAGCGAACCGGAGATCGCCGCGGCAATCAAAGGGGTTTTTCCCAAAGAATTGGCAGCATTCACGTCAGCCCCTCGGGACAAGAGCAGCTGGACTACCCCAAGCCAACCCTTCAAACATCCCCA
>JACRDE010000446.1 GCA_016212935.1 Desulfomonile tiedjei
ATTTGGAAATGTACATCCCACTCGTAGGAGAGTTCGCCTGGCATTCCCTGACCAATGATACGACCATTGATTCAATCAGTTCAGACCATTTCCAAAGAGTCATTGCGTGCATTGATAGGTGGTCGGAAAAAAGTCCGGAGACCATCCTTGAAATCGGTGCCTATGCCCATTCGACTGGTCATCTGTTGCAGCGAAAGTATGATGCGGAAGTAACTCTTTTTGATTTGTCAGCCGCGACCTTACGATTGGGTAGCTCCCGGCTGGGAGAGCGGAATTCACAGGTGGAATTGGTTGCCGGTGATTTTCACCATTTACCTTTTTCTTCAAAATACTTTGATGTCGTTTATGTCTTTGCTGCTTTGCACCACGCTCGTGACTATCAGCAAGTGATCAGAGAGATAGAACGCGTTTTGGCCCCCAATGGTCTGTTGCTTGTTTTTCAGGAACCTTTTAAGCGGGGGGCCTGTCTGTATAAATTTCATACGAACCGGCCGGATAAATTCACGCCATTTGAAAAGGCCCTGGAGGCCGAGGGGGTCATAACCACAGTCTCCGAACCTTCCCCCGGCAGTAGAGATGAGATATTGTTCGGCATGATTGAGAACCAGAAGATTCCGTTACAGGATTTTCTCAATACCCTGTCGGAGTCGTGCGATCCTTTGGAAATTATACCGCATTATGGCGGTAAAGTTGGTGAGGTGGGGAAGCAATGGCTTGAATGGGGGCGAGAGCGGAGGTCAGCGACTGATTTGAGTCAGCAGATGCAAGTTGATTTTAATCACCGACTTAACCGGGTCAGACCATCATTTGACCGTATAGCCAAGGGGCTGGGGTTCAATCTTCCGGACGAAAAGGAGTTGAGTGATCTGTTCACTTCACTGGCCCGGGATATTATAGCCCTGCCGGCAGATCATGAAGGGCGTGAATACCAGGTGCAAGCGGCTCAAGTCTTTGGGGGTGTGCTTACCTTTGTCGGTCGGAAACGTGGTAGTGAGGCGGCTATTGCTTCGGGGGGGAGCGGTCCTGCGAAATATCTAGCCCGGTACCCTGTCGAAAGCGGGGTCAGGATCGCGTTTCCCAATGATTCTGCCAAGCTCTTGCGGCAAGAAAGATCATGTCTCCCCCTCCTCGAAACTGAAAGTGCCTCTGCGGTGCAAGCCATTTTCCCCCCACCTGCCTGGACTTTCACCAAGCAAGAGAATGGCTTCCACGCTTTGACTCTTCGCCAGAGGAGTGGAGAAATCATATTGCCGAAAGTTGGCAAGCCCCTTCTGTTGGTGTTACGGATTAACTTTGTCCTTCCTCCCCCACCGGCTAATCCATATTGTCTCAAGATCGTTCATGCGGCCAAGGAATTTAGCTACCCTGTTTTTCAGGAAGAGGCGATCTTGTTCCGAGAGATAATTGGTGACGTGGGGGATGGGCAGTTGGTCCGAGTCAGTATCGAGGGGTTGCAGGAGTTCTCTGAGCCATCTCCCGATGGTCTGGTTAAGGTCTACTATGCCGGGGCCTTCCCCTTGCGGGATTAACTCTCTTGCGAACGAGGTGATCCGCTATTTTTTTGCGGAAATCGGTAGCGACCACCCACAGGGCCAATAAATCCCGTACTGCGGAATGTTGCTGCGATGAAAGATTGGCTCCCGAAACCCAGCCTGTAGTAGCTCCTTTCGTAGCGTTGCCCTTGAGAAAATCCTCATCTCCAAAGTGGCGCCGTCACCACCGTGAAAGACTAAGTCCTTGTATCGCGTCGACTTGCCATTCAAGTCTCTATTGATTAACAACGGTTGCTCCGCCTCTCTGATGATCTCAAACTGGTTGAGGCCCGGGAAATGCTCCCAGGTCTTTTCAAAGAGCATATAGGGGACAGTGATGATGCAAAGGCCGTTTGCCGAGAGCATCTGGAAGATATTGGCGAAGGCACGGCTGACCGGCGGCACGATATGTTCGAGGACGTCGCTGGTGATCAGAAAATCGAGGTTGGTGAACTGTGGTGGGGGAGAGGCGGCAAGGTCAAGCCGTGGTTCCATGTGGTAGAAGGTGTTCGTGTAGTCAACTTTAGCACTGAGACGGGCGGCATAGCCGTTCCAGTCGCTCGTGCCA
>JACRDE010000042.1 GCA_016212935.1 Desulfomonile tiedjei
CATACCAATGTGCTTTCATACAGGGAACACTGAGAAACGCTGTTCGCTGCCGGTCCTGGCAAATCTCCTCCGCTACGAACGGCGGAGCCTGACTTCGCTTCGGAGACCTGCCTGGACCGGATTCGCAAAATGTTACTTCTTTGAACGCACATTGAGGTCACATGTCCCTCTCCGGGCCGTTCAAGAACATCACTTGGGATTTGGAGCACGACAAAGTGATCGGATCCTTTGACTCATGTCCCACTGATTCTTGCACAACATCTGCAAACAACGGGAGTAATATCTCATGAACATCCAGTTCAGCGAAGAGCAAAAGCTGCTTCAGGACACCATCTATAAATGGGCATTGCATGAGCTTGGCCCAATAGCCGAAAAAGTTGATGACGAAGACTGGATGCCCGAGGATTTCTTTCACAAGGCCGGAGAGATTGGTGCACTGGGCGTTGCTATCGATCCGGAGTACGGCGGTTCGGGGCTCAATGTCCTATCTGAAATATTGGTTATCGAGCAGATGACTCGTATCTCTCCTGCTCTGGCGCTCTCTGCCGGTGCGCACTCTAATTTGTGCGCTGGCAATATTCATAAAAACGCAAACGACTACCTGAAACGAAAATATCTGCCGGCCATGGTCACAGGTGAAAAGATCGGAGCCCTGGCTCTCACAGAACCGAACGCGGGAAGCGATGCCATGAGTATCCGGACTCGAGCTCAGAGAGACGGCGATTGCTTCGTCCTCAACGGTACCAAAATGTTCATCACGAACGGTCCCATTGCAGACGTGGTCCTCGTCTATGCCAAAACAGAGCCCGAACGAGGCCCCTTCGGCATTAGCGCCTTTATTGTAGAAAAGGACTTCGAAGGCTTCTCTGTTGGTCGGAAAATCAAGAAGGCCGGTATGCGAGGCTCACCCACGAGTGAACTCATTTTTGACAACTGCAGAGTCCCAGCCGAAAACCTCCTGGGAGAGCTGAATCGAGGAGTCGAGGTCATGACTCAGGGGCTGGACATAGAGCGAATTATGGGAGCCGCCATGGGCGTGGGTTCGGCTCGGCAAGCACTGGACTATTCTATCAAGTACTCCCTGGAGAGAGAGCAATTCGGGAAGAAGATCTCTGAATTCCAAATGATTCAGTCTAAGCTGGCCGATATGTACGCGCTTTATGAAGCAGCGCAAGGCCTGACGTACCGGGCAGCGGTGATGGCTGAGGAAGCTAAGCGAGGTGGCAAAGGCACCGACCTGACCAGACTCGCCGCTGCTGCGGTCATGTTCGCAACCACAGCCAACAGCACCATATGCAGCGAAGCGGTTCAGATTCACGGGGGATATGGCTACTGTCTTGAATTTCCAGTGCAAAGGCTTTGGCGCGACGCCAAACTGATGGAAATCGGAGCAGGAACCACTGAGATCAGAAAGCTCATTATAGCCAGAGAGCTTCTGCGCAAGGGATCGGTCTAGCAAGTCAATCTCGGGTGAGATTACATGGCCATGTTCAATGACCTTTAGCACAGGAACAGGTTCAAGTGTGAATGTACCTTAACTTCGCTCGGAGATCTTTCAAATGGCCCGGGGTAGCGGGCGCTCGCGTTCGAGCTGGATCAGCTCCTCACGAGTCACCAATGGGCACGGGTGACTGCGTGCTTCTGAACTTCGAGACAGGTGTATTTGCTGTTTCCGATAGTTCAGACAGGGCTCCCGGCCAATCGAGAGAATTCCTGCTTCAGTTTGACAACATGGTTTCCCTGTCTTCAAGGGGCGCAAATGGGAGCATGTTTCGAGCTACGGAGGTTCGCGAAATTGCGGAACAAATTAAGCTAGGCTGCGAAAAGATTCTGGAGGCAATGCGAGGTTCGGCAAGTTGTACGTTTACGGGTATCCACATCCTCAAGACAGATTCGTGGATGAACGCCTTGCTCTTCCACACAGGTGACAGTTGTTTGTACGAATATGATCCTTTGAAACGGACGATGACAGTCCTGACCGTAAACAATTTCTGGATGATAGGAAAGACCGTGAAGTTGTACCAAACAACCGAATTGAGCGTAAAGCCCAGCAGCATATTCATATTGGCTACTGATGGAGTCGGATCTGGGACCTCTGAATCGACTCAACGAAACAACATCGCTGAGATTGTTCAGTGCAGCGAGGTGGAAGATATTCCCGACAAAATGATGCATACGGACATTTCAGCTCGAGGATTGCGGGATGATGCCGCAGTGATAGCCCTTGCGAGTCGAAGCCTGCAACCTGTCAAAGCGAGGATAATCATGGGAGGCACGACGGCTCAAGAGGAAAGGGAATATTCCGACCGGTGTCGATCCATGTTCTACATGGACTCCCACGTTCACGTCACGGAGACGTCAGCACGGGTAGATCACGTCTTCTAGAAGAAATGATATACCCGTCTCGCAGAGGAGGCAGCAAGCCATGAAGGAAAAATATGATGCGATCGTCGTGGGCGCGGGGATTGCCGGGCTTGGCGTCGCGGCGATTTTGGGTAAAGAGGCAAACCAGAAAGTCCTTGTTCTGGACCGATTCCCGACACCGGGCGGCAGGCTAAGATGCTTTCCCAACTACCCTGGCGAGGGTTGGACCATCGACACGGGTTTGCACTTCATCGAATTGGGTGCTGAATCTTCCTCTCAAGAGCTCAATAGTCGGGTGGGAAAAGACGTTGAATGGGCGCCTCTGAGCCAAACCGTGGAATTCTGGAACGGCTCCAAATTCGTGAATTTGGCCGATCTGGTTCCAATGAACAGAGAAGACAAGGCTGCTTTCAAATCACTGCTGCAGACAATTGCCTCCATGAGCGACGCTCAGATCGAAGCATGGGACAATCGCTCCCTGGAAGAATGGCTCGATGAAAATGTTTCACAAGTACCAGTGAAGGCACTGATTACCGATATAGGGATGATCATGACCACAATCCCGGCAGCCATTGACATGGCAGCGGGTGAAGTCCTGTACATTGCCAGAGACAACCTGAGGAAGGCGAAGCAATTGCTGGCGGCGAGCTATCCCCTGGAAGGGATGAAGGGATTGACGAGAGGACTTGAGGAGGTCATCAAGGAACATGGTGGTGAAATCAGAGTCAGCTGCGAGGTGCAGCAGATACTGATTCAAGACGGTTTGGCACAAGGTGTTCGCGTGCCTTCCAAAGCCCACCCTTATCAGTCTGAATATTGCATGCCCGAAACTCGAGCCGTATATGCGGATCGAGTCGTTTGTGCCCTGCCAATCTATCAACTTGGAAAAGTGATCGATTTTTCTCCCGAAGCATCTCATTTGCCCAGTTGGTGGGTGAAACGTATTCAAGATGTCCAAAACGAAATCACCGGCCTGGTTGGATATATGATCGGACTGTCGGAACCTGTCGTCGATACGGACAAATTGTGCTTTTTCACTGCCCTCAAGACCAATCACGCACAACTGCCTTTCCAGGCCTTTCCTGCTTCCAATTATTCACCGGGAGTCGCGCCGCAAGGAAAGCAACTCTGGCACACCGACATCGTCTGCGAACATGCGGAAGCTTCGGACAAGTTCAAGCGTGAGCGGTTGCTCATGCTCATGTGGGAAGATGTCAAGGAAATGTTTCCCGGCATTGAAAGCAAGGTTGAATGGCGTGTCCCTTACTATGTGGACGGGTGCGACGGCCTGGCAAGAAAGCCGGGACTTGTCGGCAATTTCAAACCAGGCCTAAGGGCCCCAGGAATCCCCAATCTCTTCTTTGCCGGTGACACCTATGTGGGAAGGGGACTGGCGGCCAACGGCGCAGCCAAGAGCGCTATGCTTTGTGCGGATCTCATTCTACGGACGTTGCAGTAAAAGCTACGTCATACCAATGCGCTTTCAAAGCAGTAAGATCTGGGGAACCTGTTTGTAAAAAAGGGTTCCCCAAAACCCTTCCAAAAAACTTTCAACACTTGCCTGAATCATCATTTTCCCGTCGGAAAAATTAGGATTCAGGCAAATTGCTAGAAGTTCTTGGGATGGGGTTCGGGGAAGCACTTCTTACAAGAAGGGTTTCTCGGATTTTCCTTCTTTGATTGCGAATTCGTATCAGGAGCCGTCAGCGAGGAGACTCATGGAAGAAATCGTCATAACCGCGGCCATTACGGGGGCTGCTACATTTCCCAGTCAAAGCCCCTACATTCCCATAACGCCGAAACAAATAGCCGATGAGGCAGTAAGGGCCTGGGAGGCCGGCGCGGCAGTCGTTCATATCCACGCTCGCGACCCTGAAGACGGCCGCCCGTCTGCGAGTATCGATCATTACAGAGAGATTGTCGCCTCCATCAAGAGCCGCTGCGACGTCATAATTTGTATAACCACCGGAGCCGGCGCAGGTATGAGCATTGACCAGAGAACAGCTACGATCTCCACGTTCAAACCCGAACTCGCGTCCTTGAATATGGGCTCTATGAATTTCTCCATGCATCCCCTTCTCAAGAGGATCAAAGAATGGAAATTCGAATGGGAAAAGCCCTATGTTGAGGGTAGCCGCGATTTTGTCTTTTCGAATACATTTGCTTCTTTGGAAACAATTACAACGGTCATGAAACAACATGACACGAAACCGGAACTGGAAATCTATGATACGAGTCACCTGTACAATGCACAATTTCTCGCGCAGGAAGGGTTTCTCGAGTATCCACTGCATATGCAGTTTGTACTCGGCGTGATGGGAGGCTCTCAGGCAACCAACTATGACCTGGTACATCTCAAGACTACCGCTGACAGGCTGTTCGGAGATCGGTACACGTGGTCGGTTATCGGGACGGGTTGGCCTCACGAGTTCCGGATGGGGGCAGTTGCCCTGACGCTGGGCGGGCACATTCGGGTAGGATTGGAAGACAATCTTTTGATTTCTAAAGGCCAGCTTGCCAAGAGCAATGCCGAGTTGGTTGAAAAAATGAGGCGCATTTGCGAGGACCTGGGAAAAAAAGTCGCCAGCTCGGAGGATGCAAGGGCCATGTTGCAACTCAAGGGTCTTGACAAAGTGGCGTTTTAGGGCTCCACCTACATGGCCGCCGTGCCTCCAACCTATTTGCCCTCTACAGACAGTATGTTTGATAGCCGTCTGCGACGGCCACGGAGATCTTCATGGAATTCGAAAAAGGTAAATCGTATGAAGAATTGGAAATCGCAGAGAAGGCGTCCTTCTCAAAAACCATAACCGAAACGGACGTGTATCTCTTTGCCGGAATCAGCGGGGATCTTAACCCCATGCATGTTAATGAAGAATATGCTCGAACCACCCCTTTCGGAGCTCGTATAGCTCATGGTCCTTATGTCCGCTCTTAAGACCGTGTGTTCCACCGGTTCACCACTCTCGGAAGAGAGTTTCAGATTCGTGTACAGAGACGTGAAAGAGGACATCTGTCTTGCTTCGATTTCCGGCGGGACCGACATCGTATCATGTTTCGCACTCGGCTGCCCGATTCTTCCGGTGTACGAGGGAGAGCTGCAATGCAGAGGCTTGGGCATGAAGGTAGAGGCCTACGACTTCCAGGGCAAGCCTGTGGTAGGACGACAAGGAGAACTGGTGTGTTCTGCAGCGTTTCCATCCCAGCCCATTTACTTTTGGAACGACCCTGACAATGTGAAGTACAGAAGCGCGTATTTTGACGTATTTCCCAACGTCTGGCATCACGGCGATTTCATCGAGATCACCGAACACGGCGGAGTAATAATCTACGGCCGTTCAGATGCGACGTTGAATCCATCTGGAGTCCGCATTGGCACTGCAGAGATCTATTCCGTGGTTGAAGCAATGGACGAGATTTCGGATAGTATCGTGGTGGGACAGAACTTGGAAAACGACGTGCGAGTGCTTCTCTTTGTAAAGCCAGCTCCAAACCTAGTGCTTGATGATGCGCTCAAGAACTGGATAAAGAAGAACATCAGGGAAAACACAACCCCGAGACACGTGCCCGCCCTGATCCTGCCCGTGGAAGACATTCCCGTCACCCTGAACGGGAAAAAGGTGGAGATCGCAGTAAGGAACGTGCTCGAAGGCAAGCCGGTTACCAATAAGGACGCACTGGCCAATCCGGAAGCACTCGACTACTTCACGAAGCTACCGGACCTGAAAAGCTAGGTGAGTTATACCAATGCTCGTTCAAAGCAGTAAGAATTTGGGCGACCTGCTTTGTAAAGAAGCTTCCCCAAGCCCTTCCAAGAAACATATAGCACTGCTCTGTATCTTCATTTTCCAGCGGAAAATGAAGATACAGACAAATGCTAGAAATTCTTGGGATGGGGTTCGGGGAAACACTTCTTACAAGAAGGGTTTCCCCGATTTTACTTCTTTGATGGAGGGTTAGTA
>JACRDE010000449.1 GCA_016212935.1 Desulfomonile tiedjei
AGGAGAAATACAGGGAGTTGGTGGAAACCATTTCCGACGGTATAGTTCAAACAGATTGCGTTGGAACGGTGACTTTTGCGAATTCAGCCTACTGCCGAATACTCGGTTTAGAAATCGGAGAGATCATTGGAAAATCAATCCTGGATTTTCAAGTCTCTGATCCGGAACGCCGTAAGCTGAGATCCTTTTTAGAATACGCAGCCAGCCAACAACCACCTCCTGCTCCCTGGTTTGGAACGCATCAAACTAAACACGGGGGAATGATAGTCTTACAATGTGACTGGAACTACAGACGAGACAACCAGGGGCATATAACCGGATTCATAGCTGTAGTCAAAGACATCACCGAACGCATGCAGGCAGAGGATGCGTTGCGTGAAAGCGAGGAGAAATACCGCCTGCTTTTCTCTCACGAAAAAGACGCCATCCTGCTATCGGATGCCGAAACTATGTCCATTCTCGACGCTAACGAGTCCTGCGAGAAACTATGGGGTTATAGCAGGGAAGAGTTTCTGAGCATGAGGATTCCCAGTCTAAGTGATGAGCCAGAGAAAACTGAGAAGGCACTCGCTGGAGTGACTCGCCTGGGCGGCTATGAAGTTTCTCCACGTCGCCTTAGGAAAAAGGACGGGACTGAGTTCATCGCGAAAATATCTGCCAATCCCTTTACTCTGAAAGGCCGACCGGTAGTCTGTTCGATTGTAAGAGATATCACTGAGCGCAACAGGGCCGAGGAAGCAGCGGAAATTGAGAAACGACGATTCGAAGCCTTGGCGGAGAATTCACCATTCGGTCTGGTCATGACAGACGACGCTGGAATGTTTCGGTACTTCAACCCCAAATTCCGAGAGATGTTCGGGTACGAATTGAAGGATGTGCCGAACGGTAAGGAATGGCTCAACAAGGCGTATCCTGACCCAGTTTACCGGCGTCAGGTGATTTCTGCATGGCTGGAAGACCTTTCCAATTCAAGCATTGGAGAACATCGCCCTAGGGTTTTCACTGTGACTTGTAAAGATGGTCGAAAGAAGATCGTTCATTTTCGGCAGGTACAGCTTCAGACCGGTGAGCACTTGATGACCAGTGAGGACATTAGCGCACGGTGGCAAGCTGAGGAGAAGCTTCGCCAGAGCGAAGAAAAATACCGCCAACTGGTAGAACATCTGAATGTAGGCGTATTCGAATCTACCGTTGATGGCGCCTTCACCCATATCAATCCCGCAATAGTCAGAATGTCCGGTTATGGCAGCCCAGAGGAGTTGATGGCAACCCCAGCTCACCGGCTATACGCTGACGTGTCAGACCGGAAAAAGTTGATAAGTGCACTCATGGACAAGGGATCTGTAAATTGCATAGAAATGCGGTCTTCGAAAAAGGATGGTACGGAATACTGGATATCCATGACTGCCGTCTTAGCAAGAGGCGATAAGGGCGAACCCGATCGGATTACGGGAATCGTGGAGGACATCACCGACCGTAAGAAGGCGGCGGTGGCTCTTTCCGAAAGCGAAGACCGACTCAGAAAGCTCATTGACCATTCACCGATGGCAATGGCGGTTACGGACATGAACGGCGAAGTCAAATACTTGAACAAGAGATTCATCCAGACGTTCGGCTGCACGTTGCAGGACATACCGACTTTAGAGTATTGGTGGCAACTGGCGTATCCAGATCGGCCACACGGGGATAGAGTGAGGTCCGAATGGCTCCATGCAACCAGAGAGTCGTCCGAAAAGGGCACGGAACCTGAACCAGTGGAGCGAGAAGTAAGATGCAAAGACGGCACAATTCGGGTTATCGACTTCAGAAAGACCGTAGTAGACAAATTGGTAATACACACCCTGCACGACATAACGGAAAGCAAACGGCAGGAACAGGCGTTGCGTGAAAGTGAACTGATGTTTCGTCTGCTTTCAGAACAATCTCTGATGTCAGTAGCCATTCTCCAAGACGGCATCTACAAGTATGCGAATCAAGCGATGTCGGACTTGTGCGAGTATTCATTGGAAGAGATCTTGAGTTGGGGGTACGAGGAGTTCTTGCAATTGGCTAATCCTGACGATCGCTTTTTGGTAATGAAGCAAGCAAGGATGAAGCAGCTGGGAGACCCCGCTCAGGAAGCCAACTACACGTTTCGTGTCGTCACCAAGTCGGGCAAGACAAAATGGGTTGAAATCTATTCCAAGACTATTCAGTACAATAAACGCAGTGCCAATCTTCTGACCATGATAGATATTACCGGACGCAAGCAGGCCGAGGAGCAGCTTCTTCAATCACAGAAGATGGAGGCCATCGGTACCTTGGCCGGTGGCGTTGCACATGAAATCAACAACCTCCTCCAGGTAGTCCTGGGGCATGCCGACATGATTCTCATCAGAGGAGGCATAGATGAGAAATCCGGTCAGTCGCTAGAAGCTATTCGCAGAGCGGCCCGCAATGGTGGCGACTTGGTAAACAAGATCCTTGCGTTCAGCCGGAAAACTGAACCGCAGAAAAGACCGCTGAACCTGAGTCATGAAGTTCGCAGAGTAGAAGAGCTGCTTAGACGGACTATCCCTAGAATGATCAGCTTTGAGAAGTCTCTGGAAGATAACCTGCGGATGGTGAATGCAGATCCCTCGCAGATAGAGCAAATGCTTCTGAACCTGGCGGTCAATGCCAGAGATGCCATGCAGGAAGGAGGAAGGCTCGTCTTCGAGACACGAAATGTCACGATTCGTGAGGAATACTGCCGAACCCACCCTGAAGTCGATCCCGGCAAGTATGTGCTATTGAGCGTCTCCGACACCGGCCACGGGATGGCCAAAGGGATCATGGATCGTATCTTTGAGCCTTTCTTCACTACAAAGCAGCCTGGGAAAGGCACCGGTCTCGGGTTGTCGATGGTCTTTGGCCTTGTGAAGAGCCACGGCGGACACATCACCTGCTACAGCGAAGGCGGAGTAGGCTCAACTTTCAAGATCTACTTTCCGGCCTTTGCAGATGATGTTCAACCAGACCTTGCAACCACCATCGAGATGCCTGCAGGTGGGACGGAGAAACTGCTACTCGTGGACGATGAGGATTCTGTGCGGACCGTGGGTTCAGAGATGCTGGAGTTGGCAGGTTACACGGTGCTTACTGCAACGAACGGACGAGAAGCTCTGGAAGTCTACCGCAATAACCGGGACTCGATAGGCCTGGTGATTCTGGATCTTGTCATGCCTGAAATGAGTGGCAGGAAGTGTCTTGAAGAGTTGCTCAAGATCAATCCCAACGCAAAGGTCCTGATTGCAAGCGGATACGCGGCCAACGGCCCGGCCAAAGAAGCTCGCGAGAGTGGGGCTGTGGGGTTTGTGACCAAGCCGTTCGACCTGAAACATATTCTGTTGGCAATCAGGAAGTGCCTGGACATGGTATGATGCGCATATTGATAATTCCATGTAGCCGGGGAAACGGCAGATTTCATTAATACGAAACACGTACAGACGAACACTGTTCAGACTTTCCTGGATCAGCCCTATAATTGACTTCCCCGTCGCGCACACCCACTTTTTCCAGTACCCATTCGGATGTCCACCTCAGAACAACTTGTCATGTCATTTCAGTCTATTGCACGTTTGGTTACCTATTTATAATGGTATAGGAACACTGGACAGATCAGTCTTACCGGAAAGGTATCAGTAGCTCAGGTCTGAGCACTCAGCAAGAGAAAGAGAGATGGTTCTCGTATAAGGGCTGATCATCAGCAATTCTGACCCACAATTTGTTATAGCAGTTGCCAAAGATTGTGTCCGTTTGCTCGTCATTCCTGCGAAGGCAGGAATCCAGAGTCTGGACCCCGGATCAAGTCCGGGGTGACGGCACCATTCCCGTAAATGGGACAAGAATTTTCGCAATTCCTATAACACAGCGGTATACGTTAGCGGCGTCGTGTTTCAGGATGAGGCGCTTAGGGTTGCTCTCTTAGAGAACTCGCCCCAAACGCGTCTCAACAGTTCCGACCATTGATCTTCCAGCCACCAAACCGTGTTCCTGTCCGTCCACCGATCCAGATCAGGCGCATCTGCCGACAGCTTACCGAAAAAGATCGACGAGGTATTCGGATACACATCGTTTTTCGCGCAACTAGAACATCGCCGACGGGCGGCCGGAACTTTCGCATGTCTCAGGATGCTTGAAGAGGGAAAATCGTGTAGAATGCCTCTCAGAGTTTCATGCGCGACGCCCGTCATTTACTCTGAATCAATAGAGCGGCCATGGAAATTTCACCATTCCGGCTGCGTGGCAATTGGCCCTCCCCTGTGATATTAATCCTCGGAGAGGATCCAGAAGCGACTGAAAGACTTGGGCATCAGCAAAAAAAGTGAGCGGGAGGTTTCCCTTCAGGGGGGTGATGAGCGATAAGGAGCTACCAAGTTTTGAAGCGGATGAGGAATCATCAGATTACTTCGATCAGGACATTTCCACACACACCATCGACCTCCAAACCCTTGTTCATGAAATAGGCTTTTTTGAGACCCGTGCCTTCAGAGATCTTTCGGAAACGGATTTCGGTAAATTGCTACAAGCAATCCCGGCTCCTACTCTTTTGATTGACCGCTCCGCTACGATAATTTTTGCGAACCAATCGTGGAAGAAGATCAGTGAGAGTTACCGGGCCATAGTCGGTCGGCCCTTTTCTTCGATTTTTCTCAAACGATCAGTGGCTACGGCTGCAAACTCAATCGTGGAGAAAGGTTTCACGACGAGAAAACCGCTCGTGGCAAATGCAGTGCTCGAAATTGAGCAGACCAGAATCTGGGGAAGGATGCATTTTCGCTCCTTGCGGATGGGTAATGAAAGGGCGCTAATAGTTCTCGTGGAGGACCTCACTAGTGAAAAAAAGCAGCTGATTCTGACACAGAAACACAAGGAAGATTTGCTAAGATACCAAGAAGAATTGGAAAAGCGTGTTAGGCAAAGAACTTCCGCGCTGAAAACCATTAATGAAAAACTTCTTGCGAGCCGCTCTAGCTTCACCAGCATCGTGGAGAAAACTGGCGAGGGCATTTTGGTCGTAGACTCCGACAATATGGTTCATTACGCTAATCCGTCTGCGGTATCTCTCCTGGGACGTCCAAGAGATGAGCTTGTTGGGCGGCATCTTGGACTGAAAGTGTTTCCTGGCCAGACTGCAGAGGTTCGAGGAAAGCGTTTGAGCGGAGAACCCGGGGTTCTCGAAGTACGCGTGGAGTCCACAGACTGGAACGAGAGACCGGCCATGCTTTTGATGCTTCGGGATATCACCGATCGTAAACGGGCTGAGCAGGAAATGCTAAAGACCGAAAAACTGGAGTCCCTCGAGCTTGTGGCCGGAGGCATCGCTCATGACTTCAACAACTTGTTGACAGGAACCATAGCGAACATCTCTTTGGCAAAGATGCATGCCACTCGTGGGAACGCCCAGTATGAAGCTTTACGAAATGCCGAGAAGGCGGCGACAGGCGCAAAGAATTTGACTCAACAACTATTGACGTTCACGAGAGGGGGGGAACCCGTTAAGAAACCTGGATCTATTTCCCAGCTACTCAAAGACAGCATCACTCTTGCGTTGAGCGGCTCCAGCGTGAAGAACGAGATCAACATACCTTCTGGGCTATGGTCCGCGGAAATAGACGAGCAGCAGATTGGGCAAGTATTCCAGAATATCCTTATCAACGCTCTCCAGGCAATGCCGAGCGGCGGAACCTTGACAACGAGTGCAGAGAACCTCTTTTGTCGGGAGATGTTGTCTCGCCCAATCCTCAGAGCAGGAAAATATGTCAAGGTAACGATACGGGATACAGGGTGCGGAATCGCTCGGGAGAACCTCCCCAAAATCTTTGATCCTTACTATACTACGAAACCTAAAGGTTCGGGAATCGGGCTTGCCACGGCATATTCTGTGATCAAGAGACACGGAGGGACCATCGATGTGCATTCCACCGTTGATGCAGGTACAACTTTCTTCATCTATTTACCCGCCTCTCCAGAGTATGAGATAGAGGCCCCTGTTGCCGAATCGAGAGAGACGCCGTTCCTCGGAACTGGAAACATTCTCTTGATGGATGATGACGAGGCGATCAGAGTGGTTGCGGGGGATCTGTTGAAGCTCTTGGGCTACGAGGTTGAGCTAGCCGAAGATGGTCTGAAATGCCTTGAGAAGTACAAGGCGGCAATGGAGTCTGGGCGGCCTTTTAATGCCGTAATTATGGACTTGACTGTGCCGGGTGGCATGGGGGGCAAAGAAGCTATGGAGAAGCTTCTGGAAATTGATCCGAAGGTTAGGGCAATCGTTTCAAGTGGGTACTCGACTGACCCCATAATGTCCAACTACCAGCAATACGGTTTCATGGGCATAGTCGCCAAGCCATACAATGCCCTCGAACTGAGC
>JACRDE010000043.1 GCA_016212935.1 Desulfomonile tiedjei
TGTTGTCCTGCAGGGCCCACATTTCCTGGCGCTTCTTTTCGATGACCTGTTCATCGGCTTTGTCTTTGGAAGCGAGTTCCATGAGCTCTATGCGTTTCTTGGCCATCTCCGACCTGGCAGCTTCCTGTTTCTTCATAAATTCCAGTCTGAGCGACGAAACCTGCTGTTTCTGCTCCGGGGTGAGCTCGTTCATAATCGCGGGACCATCACCACCTCCGCAGCATCCGCCTCGGGCTGCCAAAGCGGTTCCGGATAGGGCGAGCAAAAGGACCAATGATAAGGCCGCAACGGATAGTCTTGTTTTCATACGTGAGATCTCCTTCTACGAGAATTTTCGACTCTGTTCAATTCTACAAATCAAGAAAAAGAATCCCGCGGTTTCGAGGCAGCTTTTTTTCTGAACATTTTTTTCGGTGATTCAATGGTGATCGCGTAGCCCGTGATTCAATAATCATTCAGTCACAGGGGGGATGGGAATTCCCCAGTGGATTGGATTAGGCCTGCCCCACAACAGGAACCCAATACCCGAGTAACTGAATGTAGACCATTAGGGCTGTATATTCCTTGCACTAACGGAGGTTTTGTCTTAAGCTGACCCCTCAAAGACTCACCCGGAGAGGTTTAGCCGATATGCGTGCTATCATTCTTGCGGGGGGAAAGGGCACACGTTTGATGCCCTATACGGCAGTGATCCCGAAGCCCCTGATGCCGGTTGGGGAAATGCCGATAGTGGAGATTTTGATCAAGCAGCTCCAGCGAACCGGCGTGGATCGAATTACGTTCGCTTTAGGGCATCTCGCGCATCTTGTACAGGCCGTTGTCGGGGATGGCGAAAAATTCGGCGTCAGAATAGACTATTCGATTGAGGACAAACGTCTCGGAACCAGCGGTCCGCTGACCTTGATTCACGACCTCGACGAGACTTTCATGGTCCTCAACGGCGATGTCCTCACTGACCTGAATTTCGAAGACATCACTTCTTTTCATAAGAGCCACCAATCCACTATAACCATCGCATGCCACAAACGAACTGTGAACATAGATTATGGAGTCATTCACAGGAACGGGTTCGAGGTAACCAGGTATGAAGAGAAGCCTAAAATAGAGCTGTATGTCAGCATGGGGGTATACGTCTTCGACCCCGCTGTGTTGAAGTATCTACCTCAAGGATCCTATCTGGATTTTCCCGACTTGGTTGACAGGCTTATTGATCGGAAGGACAAGGTCCTGATTTATCCGCACGACGGAATATGGTTCGATCTTGGTCGTCTGGAAGACTTCAACATGGTTCACGAGATTTGGGACGACCTAAAAGACAAGATCATCTTGAATAATGACTAATGAGACCACTTCTCTGAAAGGTAAGAAGGCCCTTGTCACAGGTGCGGGAGGGTTCATAGGCAGTCATCTGTGCGAGGATCTCGTGATAGCGGGTGCGCAGGTGCGGGCCCTGGTGAAGTACAATTCCGCGCAGTCCCACGGATTGCTCGAAGCCCTACCCCGAGACATACACAACAGCATCGAGGTCATGTCAGGCGACATTCGTGATCCTTACCTGACGGAGAAAGCGGTCTCGGGTTCCAATGCGGTGTTTCATCTGGCCGCGCTAATCGGGATACCTTATTCTTACCACGCACCGAAGAGTTACGTGGACACGAACGTGTCCGGGACCCTGAACGTCTTGCAAGCATGCCTCTCGAACGGCGTGGACAGGGTCGTACACACGTCCACCAGCGAAGTCTATGGCACAGCCCGATACACGCCAATAGACGAGAATCATCCCCTACAGGGGCAGTCTCCGTATTCTGCGACGAAAATCGCAGCAGACAAGCTGGCTGAAAGCTATCACCTGTCTTTCGGATTACCTGTTGTGACGATTCGTCCGTTCAACTGCTTCGGCCCGGGACAATCCGCCAGAGCCTTTATTCCTGCCATGATTTCCCAGATACTCTGTAACGAGAAGGTCTGCTGCGGATCATTGACCCCTTTCAGGGATTACACATACGTCAAAGACACGACCGCTGGATTTCTTGCATGCGGATGCGCACCAAGCATTGAAGGGTCGACCATAAACGTGGGCTCCGGCAAGAAGATTTCAATGGGGGATCTGCTGCGTCGGATAATGACACGAATGGGCGTTTCGAAGGAAATAGCTCAGGAGCCCGAACGCGTTCGGCCTGATGCAAGCGAAGTCATGGAATTGATATGCGACAACGCCCGAGCGATGAAGCTCTTGAACTGGCAACCAAGATTCACGCTCGACCAGGGTTTGGACAAAGTGATAGAGTCGGTCAAACGAAACATAACAGCATACAAGACGCGAGATTTCGTGCTCTGACGAATTCCCTGGCTCTCAGTTTAGTTCAAGACGAGCATCTTCGATGACAGCCTGTTCGTTCTGGGCAAATTGGAGCTGGCACGGGTTTGCGTGAGAGACAGCGTCATTGATAGACGGCGGTGGCCATGAATTGGAAAGTTCCCCTTGCAGACCTTCATTTTGGACCAGATGAATATCAGGCGGTGAGAAGAGTCCTGGAATCCGGATGGATATCCATGGGGCCGGAAACAGAACTCTTCGAGTGTGAATTCGCCGAATATCTAGGCGTTGGACACGCAGTGGCACTGTCGTCGGGCACAGCCGCCCTGCATCTCGCGCTTATGGCCTTGGGCATCGGACCCGGCCATGAGGTGATTGTCCCGTCACTGACCTTCGTGGCTACAGTGAACGCTATTGTGTACACTGGGGCTACCCCGGTCTTTGCCGACATTTCGAGTGCCGAGGATTGGAACGTCTCCCCCAAACAAATTGAACAACTGGTAACGCCTGAGACGAAAGCTCTGATGCTAGTGCACTACGGTGGATTTCCCTGCCGCTTGGACCGAATCAAGGAAATTGCCGTGGATCGCGGGCTTAAGATTATCGAGGACGCTGCTCACGCGCCGGGCGCGGTGTTCCGCGGAAAAAAGCTTGGGACATGGGGAGACGTAGGCTGCTTCAGCTTCTTTTCAAACAAGAACATGACCACTGCTGAAGGAGGCATGGCGGTCACTGAGGACAGCGATGTAGCGGCAGCGCTCCGCACGCTGCGATCCCATGGCATGACCAGCTTGACGTGGGATAGACATCGTGGCCACAGCTTTTCTTACGACGTTGTCAGGACAGGATACAATTACCGAATTGACGAAATTCGGTCTGCAATCGGCCGCTCCCAATTGGCCAGGTTGGAGGAAAACAATTCACTTCGGCGCGAAATTACGCGGACAACGCGAAAACTTCTCGCACAAGAGGATATGTTATCGATTCCTTTCCCTGAAGAGGATCTGGACAATTGCTCGTGCCACATTTTTCCGATCCTTCTGAAATGCGCGAGTATTCGGGATAGTTTCATGGCGTTCATGAAGCAGCAGGGAATACAGACCAGCATCCACTATCCGCCGGTGCACAGATTCACCGCGTATGCAGACATCTGGAGTGGAGAGTTGCCGGTCACCGAAGACATAGCTTCCCGAATGGTCACATTGCCTCTTTTCCCCGGAATGAACAGAGACCAAATAGACCTGATCGCCTCTTCAGTAGCGTCCTTTGGCCGGACAATGAGGAATCTATGATTCCAAAGCTTGCTCCGAGGAACGTGATATTACGGGGTGGAAACACAGATCGATTGGCCCATTCCTATGAGTGATACCGGATTCGACAAATTCGCTTCCCAATACTCGGAAATACTCGACCGGAACATCAGGTTTTCGGGTGCGGGTCGGCAGTATTTTGACGAATACAAACTCCTGTGTTTGAAGAACGGCGTGATCTCCCCGGAAGACTCGCTGGACGTGCTGGATTTCGGCTGCGGTACGGGCGAGCTCTCTTCTCTGATAGCAAAGGCCTTGCCGAGGTCCAGGGTATTCGGGATGGACGTTTCGGAGAAATCTCTGGATGTCGCGCGCCAAAGACATGACAATTATGAAAACCTGATTTTCCTCCACGAGCTTGGAAATGAAAAGTACGATCTGATTCTAGCTGCCAACGTGTTTCATCATGTACCAGTGGACGAGAGGGGTGGTCTGCTATTATCCCTGAAGTACGCGCTCAAGCCGGACGGCAGGATAGTGATCTTTGAGCATAATCCCTGGAATCTGTTGACCCGCCACGCTGTGAAGACCTGCGAATTCGATGTCGGCGTCACACTCATATCTCGGCGGAATTTCATGAGGATGGCTCAGCAGACGGGCATGACTGTTTCTGTGAAGCGCTATGTGGTCTTTTTCCCGAAATTTGCAGCGCGACTCATTCCTCTCGAACTTCTGCTGGGAAACGTTCCTTTCGGGGCCCAGTACATGCTCGTTTTGGGGCTTCCCCGGTGAGATAAACCATTGTCGAGAATGATATCGGCGATTCGGGGCTGTTCATAGTCCGACGATCATGACCCAAGGAACGAAGCTTTGGCATCCGCAATAAGACTTATCAGGGCGTTACAGAGGCCGGTGTTCAAAAAGAAGGGCATGGCCCGACAGACTGCGAACTTTCACCTGTCGGGCTCTTGTGACTAAATCCACGGGGGTGTCATGCTATACCTGATCTGGAAGGATGCGCAGTTTCCGGAAATGATCATAGGCCCTTTGCAGTGATCGTATTTGTACATTTGGACCAGATAGGTGCCTCGGTTGCCTAGTTCATAGCATTTGGTCTCTTTGTCCCAGCTCACCCATACCTTGAACCGGTCCAGAAGCTCATAAGGGTAATGGCAACGAATATCGAACACCTGAACGTAAATAGGGCCAACATGGCCTTCGGGCCAGTTGATGACAAACCTAGTGCCACGGGCCCAAGTGGAAGCAGGCACGATCATCACCATCATGAAAACGACTATTGAACGACAAATCCATTTTTTCATTTTGTTCCTCTCAGATGATCAAGCGACCATGTGGAGATTACTCTGGAAAAATATACCATAATTATCAAAAAGTTGAAAGTTAAAAGTAACGTTAATTATGAAGTAATGCGCTGCGGCTCCTAGGAGGACAAGGGCGAAAAAGATGAATCCAGGCAAGGAAGAAAGGCTCAGAGAGCATGCGCTTACCATTCTGCAGGCATGCATTCGTGCCGCGGACCCGGAAATCGCTGTCAGGAATCAGTTCAAACTTGAAAATAGGACTTTTCGAGTAGCGGACGATTTCAGCCTGGATTTGGGCAGGTTCGACAGAGTGTTTGTGCTGGGTGCGGGCAAGGCGAGCGCGCCCATGGCCAAGGCTCTGGAGGACATTCTCGGAGACGTGATACTAAACGGCTTGATTTGCGTCAAGTACGGTCACGATTTGCCCTTGGACCGGATTACTGTAGCCCAAGCGGGTCATCCTGTGCCCGATTCGCAGGGCCTGGAAGCAGCCAGGGCCCTCATGGAGTTTGCTTCTCAGGCAGGCTCCAAGGACCTGATTATTTCTTGCATTTCCGGAGGAGGGTCGGCTCTCTTGCCTGCTCCTCCACCCGGAATAACGCTCGAAGAGGAACAGGAGCTGACCAGGTGCTTGCTGGCCGTTGGAGCTGACATCCACGAAATCAACGCGGTTCGCAAACATCTCTCTCTGATTAAGGGCGGCCAATTGATGAAGCTCGCGTTTCCGGCGTTTGTGATCAACCTGATGCTTTCGGACGTCCTTGGAGACGATCCGGGTACTATTGCGTCCGGGCCGTTCGCACCAGATAGGTCCACTTTCGGAGAGGTTATGGGAATCCTCGAGAATTACGAACTCGTGAAAAAAACTGCGCCTTCAATAATTCACAGAATTATGCAGGGCATTGCTGGGGAGATTCAGGAGACGCCCAAGCCGGGGGACGGAATTTTCGGTCGGGTCAAAAACGTTGTAATAGGAAGCAATATTCAATCCCTAAGAGCTGGCAAGCTTGAGGCTGAAAGAATAGGCTACGATGCCTTAATTCTCTCATCGACTATCCAGGGGCACACGACTGAAGCAGCACTCCTGCACGCGGCAGTAGCCCGCGAAATCCGATCGTCCCAGAATCCGGCGCAGCCACCAGCCTGCATACTGAGCGGCGGAGAGACCACCGTTGTTGTGAGAGGCCGGGGAAAGGGAGGGCGAAACCAGGAATTCTGCTTATCCCTGGTGAAAGCCGCTTCCGAAATTCCTGGCAGCCTGTTTCTAAGCGCGGGCACCGACGGAAACGACGGCCCAACCGACGCAGCCGGCGCGCTGGTGGACAGTCTCACGCTTCAACGTGCCTCCGCCTTGGGCCTGAATCCGGACGAATTCCTGAAAAATAATGATTCGTACAACTTTTTCCAGAGGCTGGGCGACCTGATTGTCACGGGTCCGACCAGGACCAACGTGATGGACGTGCGGCTGATCCTTGTAAGTTGAAGTGCAGTACCAGTTGCACCATGACTTGTTGCGAGAGGCGATTATATCTGTATGATGGCTCTGCAATACCAGCTGACTGAAGAGTGATTATCATTGACGATGGATCCCATGGCGCACAAACCTTATTCCAGTGATAGACGACCGGAGGACTTCTTTGGGGATGCTGACTTGAAGTGCCGGACCCGAAAGTGGACCCTTTTGTCGCCCCTGATAGCAGTGGCGTTCAACATTCTTGGGGCTACTCTGACTTTTATTTACTTCGCGTTTATAGAAGGGGGCCTGGAGAATTCGATAGTTTACGAAGACGCGGTCGAGAAGACCTGGTTCTTCCTTTTGCGTATGGGAATCATTTGCACTGCAGTCACATTGCTGGGCATCAGGCTGCTTTCCCCGATCAGAAGAAAGCTCGAAAGAGAGTCCAACGCTTCCCTGGAGTCGGTTTTGGGAGATCTGGTCAACTTGCCTGCGTACATGGCCGGCTTGAGTCTTGCGGGATGGGCTGCAGCTGCATTTGTTTTCGGAGTGTTTCCCGAGTTTTCCGACAAATTTCGCGCCGGGCCTTGGCACATCGGAATGCACTCCCTAATCGGGATAGTCTTCGTGGGCGGTCCTTTCACAGTGGTATCGGTTTACCTGGTCCTGGAAGGAGCGCTAAGTAAATTGATTCAGCGTATTTTTCCGGTCGAGCATCTCCTCGGAGTTCCCAGATCCTTCAGGATAAGCGTTCGCCTGAAGACAGGCCTTGTGTCGCTGCTCATAGGGACGATTCCTGTATCCGTAGTGAGTTACATCACATTGCGCCAGATCTGTGAAATTCAGGCTGGCAGGCAGGATATTGGCACTTTCGTTTCCAACATGCCCATTGCTATCGGATTTCTGTTGTTTCTCGCTGTCTCGGGTACAATGGTCTTGTCCTTCCTGGTGTCCAGGAGCGTTTCTCTGCCGCTTACGAAAGCGGGTTACGCCATGAAGAAGATCAGCCGGGGTAATCTGGATGTGGGCATTCCGGTTTTGTCCAACGATGAAATCGGCGTAATGCTGGGAGGCTTGAACCGAATGGTTGAAGGCCTGCGTGAACGTGATTTCATTCGTGATACCTTCGGAAGCTATTTGAACCCTGACGTAGTGACCCAGATACTCCAGTCGCCGGAAGGTCTGAATTTGGGCGGGGAATTAAGACAGGTTACGATTCTCGTATCCGATCTGCGAGGATTCACGTCGTTCACTGCAAACATGCGACCCGAAGTCTTGCTGAAGCTCGTAAATTTATATCTCGAAAAGATGGTGGACGTCATTATCAGCCATGGTGGAATTATAGACGAGTTCACAGGCGATGGAATTCTTGCTTTTTTCGGAGCGCCCCACGATTTACCGCGTTCACAGGTGGCAGCGGTCAAGTGCGCTTTGGAGATGCAAAGCCGAATGCCAGAATTGAATCGAGAGCTGTCACAATTAATACCGGAAATCCGAGGATCGGACGGAAACGAGATTAGGCTTGCAATGGGGATCGCCGTTAATTCCGGCAAACTGGTCGTTGGAAACATCGGATGCGAGAAACGAAAGAAATACGGTGCAGTTGGAGTGGCAATCAATCTTGCCTTCAGGGTGGAAAAGGAAACCGCAGGTGGCGATGTTCTCGTAACTCAACCGGTTTACGAAGAAGTCGGAAACATGGTGAACACTGAAACCATATCCGACGTTGCACTGAAAGGAATTGAAGGTACTGTAACTCTCTACCGTGTGCTAGGACTCAAGGATTAGTGGTTGATAATCTGGGAGGAGTTGGGACCTGAAACGGTCTGTGCTAAGGCTTGCAACAATCTGGATGCTATTTTTCAGAATCGTCTGCGCATGCACAACAGGCACCCTGGAAGAGATTCGGATTAAGACTATTGAACAACTCTATTTGCTCTTGAAAAGAGAGCCGCCGGTGCGAATTCCCACCTCTGCATGCCAGGCACCTGCTTTCCGAGCAGTTCTGACACATCTTGCAGTCCTTGCACTTTGGTTTGGGAACTCCGGGGTCATTTGAATGCGATTGCATGGCAACACCTTGTCATGGTAGTTTAATTGTTCGTTTCCAAGAGTCAACCGTGTTATGGCACACGGTTGCGAATATCGTCACTGAAAAGGCTAGTCATCATGACCTCAGAAGCAGTAAACCGGACCGATCTAGCCCCACTTTCTCTGGCCGGTCGCGGAAAAGTCAGGGATGTTTACCATTGTCAGGATCAATTGCTGATAGTAGCAACGGATCGAATCTCCGCGTTCGACGTGATATTGCCCGATCCCATTCCGGACAAGGGCAAGGTTCTGAACTCGCTCAGCGTGTTCTGGATGACCAAGACCAAAGACATTGCCGGGAATCACCTCATCTCCGCCGATCCGGCAACATACCCCGAGGAATGCAAGCCCTTTTCTACGATACTTCAGGATCGCAGCATGCTTGTGAAAAAGGCCAGGACATTCCCGGTGGAATGTGTGGTCCGCGGGTATATTATTGGAAGCGGCTGGAAGGATTATCAGGCCAACGGGAGCATATGCGGAATTCAACTTCCCAAAGGGCTCAAGCAGGCCGAGAAGCTGCCTGAGCCGATCTTCACCCCCTCAACCAAAGCGGAATTGGGGGATCACGACGAGAATATCTCGTTCAGCCGAGTCGTGGATCTGGTGGGCGAAGACAATGCTCGCTGGCTTAGAGACACAACCATAGAGCTTTACCTGTTCGGCTCTCGCTGGGCCGAGGAGAGAGGCATAATAATAGCGGACACCAAATTTGAATTCGGCGTAGCAGACGGTGAACGCATCCTCGTGGATGAGGCGATGACTCCTGATTCGTCGAGATTTTGGCCGATGGATCAGTACACTATCGGGGTTTCCCCGCCTTCCCTGGATAAGCAATTTGTCAGAGATTATCTGGAGGGCCTCGATTGGAACAAACAACCTCCAGCACCCTCGCTTCCTGCTGAAATCATTGCCAGAACCAGAGACAAGTACCTGGAGATTTATCGAATTCTTACTGGCGAGGATTTAAGCGCCTCCTGAACCCAACCAACCGGGGCGGCAGACTAGAAGCCGCTCCCGGATCACAAAACACAACTTGACATTATCATCTTTCCGATGGAGATTACCCCCCGTAATCGAGAGGCACAGATCCACCATACGGTCGAATAGACCCGTAGCTTAATGGAAGGAACGGCGAATATTATTTTCAGGGTTTTCAGACGGGTTGAAAATCCTGAGTAAATGTTTATTCTATCATAATGGTTTTTCTCCCTTTCTGGGTAAAACGCCGTCCAAAAAATTATCCAAACATCGGAGCGGCTCATGTACAAGAGCACAAAATTCATATTCGTTACAGGAGGGGTGCTCTCATCGCTGGGCAAAGGGTTGTCCGCGGCCAGCATCGGAGCATTATTGGAGTGCAGAGGTCTGACAGTGACCCTGCTCAAGATGGACCCTTACATAAACGTGGATCCAGGCACTATGAACCCCTTCCAACATGGAGAAGTCTTCGTCACGGACGACGGCGCGGAAACCGACCTGGACCTGGGGCATTACGAAAGGTTCACTCACGCTACCCTGCGTCAGAAGAACAATTTTACCACAGGTCAGATATACGACTCGGTTATCCAGAAGGAACGCAGAGGTGAATACCTAGGGGCAACGGTTCAGGTGATTCCTCACATAACAGACGAGATCAAGGCGAAAATCCGTGGCCTGGGTAATGGAGTCGACGTCGCGATAGTTGAAGTTGGTGGCACAGTGGGCGACATCGAGAGCCTGCCGTTCCTGGAGGCTATACGTCAGCTACGCGCGGACCTTGGGCCTCAAAACGTGCTTTACATCCATCTGACGCTGCTCCCGTATGTGAAGGCATCAGGGGAGGTAAAGACCAAACCCACGCAGCACAGCGTCAAAGCGCTCAGAGAGGTCGGAATTCAGCCGGACATTCTCATATGCCGGACCGAAAAGACAATCACCCGCGACGTGAAAGAAAAGATAGCGTTGTTCTGCAATGTCAGGCCCGAGGAAGTCATCGCGGCTGAAGATGTGGACTGCATCTATGAGGTGCCCCTCAAATTCCACGAGGAAGGCCTGGATCAGAAGATCGTGGAACTGCTCAATATTTGGACCCGAGCCCCAAGACTGGACGGCTGGAAGTCATTCGTCCAAAACGTCAAATCGCTGCAAGACGCAGTGACCATCGGAATAGTGGGAAAGTACGTGGAGTTGCATGAATCCTACAAGAGCTTGAACGAGGCGCTCTTTGCAGGAGGAGTTCACAACAGGGCAAGGGTGAACCTCAAGTTCATAGATTCGGAAGCAATAGAGAAGCAAGGCATACGAGAGGAATTCGAGGACGTCGATGGCATTCTCGTGCCAGGCGGCTTCGGAGCGAGAGGAATAGAGGGAAAAATAAAGGCGGTCAGGCACGCGCGGGAAAACGGGATACCATTTTTCGGGATTTGTCTTGGAATGCAGATGGCTGTGGTGGAATTCGCTCGAAACATGTGCGGAATGAAGAATGCAAACTCCACGGAATTCAACTCATTTACTGACTACCCGGTGATAGACCTGATGGACGAACAGAAGTCCATTACCGACAAGGGTGGCACCATGAGGCTGGGAAGCTACGACTGCATAATCCCCAGGGACAGTATATGTCACAAGATCTACGGAAAAGATGTTATCAGCGAGCGGCACCGACACAGATATGAGTTTAACAATAAATACAGGGAAGCGCTCGCAGAGAAAGGGCTCAAGGCCGGCGGCTTGTCTCCGGACCAA
>JACRDE010000451.1 GCA_016212935.1 Desulfomonile tiedjei
ACGCTGTAAGAAAGAGCTGTATGAGCGGCATTGCCCAACGGATCGAAGCAGCAGAGGACATCAAGGGGTATGTTCGGATCGCAGTACCAGACATTTGTCTGTGGAATGGATATGTATTCAGCGAACGCTCCGGGCCGGTTCACCCCCACGCCGGATGTCTTCATGCAAAGATGTCTGCGACCTGCCATGCAGTTTCTGCAGTGGCCGCACACAACATGACCTTCGCCTGAGACCAGGTCGCCTAATTTGAAGTCATGGACATTACCACCTATCCTTTCGACTATTCCGACAAATTCGTGCCCCACATGCATAGGAACTGGGATTGTCTTTCTCGCCCATTCGTCCCAGTTGTAAATGTGAACATCAGTTCCGCAAATGGAGGTTTTATGAACTTTGATCAAGACGTCGTTTGCCCCCACTTCAGGAATGGGGACTTCTTGCAACCATATGCCTGGTTCCGGTCTTGCTTTGACAAGCGCTTTCATCACTGGCATGGATAAGCCTCCAAACTGGCTGTGCGCGTTTGCCCGCGTCGGGGCGAGAGGCTATGTTAACCCAAACTCGACCTAAAATAGGAATGCTTTTCGATCACCACCTCCGCAGGTGAGGTGGCCTATTGAAAACGGGTAATTCGTTCAACGCCTTCCATGAACCCTGGCGGGCCGAAACGAAACCAAATTACTCGCTGCAAAAGTAAGTTAGATATTGGCAATCAGAGAAGCAAAATCGGAGAAACCCTTCTTGTAAGAAGTGTTTCCCCAGATCTTACTGCTTCGAAAGCGCATTGGTATTAGATATTCGCAATCAGGCAGCGGCCAGCTGCGGCCCACAGTCCTCACGCTAATTGGAGACCTCTTACAGATGATATAATGGACGAATCCCAACCCAAGCTCAGGTTCGTTCAGGCGATGCGTTGTGAGAAAAGAGACCCAGGTTGCCTCTAACTATACACTTGACCGGAATTCCTGCGTCATCAAAGATTTCGGAAATCTCATCTAGAGTTCGTGCGACCACAGCTCCGGCGGTCTCTAATGCCCTAAGATATGTGTCGGATAACCTATTGTTAAGCACCAGTGTAGTGAAGCGCAGTGTACTCTCTTCTGCCGATATATTTCCTATCGAGCATAAGAAGTTTTTCACATCACTGAAAACGTGCAGCAGATTCATGGAGATTATGGTGTTGAAGGTCTTGGGTCTGAACGGCATGTCAAGGGCGTCTCCGTGGAGGAAAACCATATTGGGAGGAACGCACCCGTTCAATTGTATCAGTCGTTTCTTAGCCATCCGCAATAATCGTATTGATTGGTCAAGCAGAACAATAGGACGCTCGGAATAAGTGGCGTATGTTTTTGCCGTGAATGCCAAAGAGCCGCACCCTGCATCCAAGACCCATCCGGATGTAGCTGATTTGAGAGCTTCCTGGCACAAGAAATGATAATCAGAGGTCCAGTATCCCCACACAACACGGTTATAGAAGCGATTACACGCTACTACATCATAAATGCCTCCGGTCTTGTCATAGGAGCCCATGTTTTCAGCCTGAGCATAAACGGAGTAGATGTGTGGCTCGACAAGTCTGGCAGTCACATTTTCAAGCATTATCTCGGGCAAGAGCTTTTCGGCGACTCCGTTAAATGGTTCTCCGGGCACTTCAGAGTCTCCTTTTTCAGGATTCATTGACCAAGGCATAGTATACCATGATTGCTCGCCTGGTGGACGGGAGGGCTGGTGGATCTTGTTGGTCTGGACATATTCCTAAGCTGCCTCATATGACGCAAAGGTAGGAAGCAGGATGATCTCCGGTTCGTTAGCCAAGCGAGCGTTCCGACATCCAGCCTTGACCGTTTTGATCTCGACGTGGTAGTTTTTTTGAAGGGCTGATTTGCTGATCGAACGAATTGATGTAAAACGAAGGGCCCTTGATGTATGCAGGCTTCGAATTTCTGCCCCAAAGCGGCCCGGGGGCAGTCCGAGCAGGTTATTGATTCAACAACTGTTCTTGAGAATGATTTTTAGCGGCACTCTTCCGCAAGCGATCGCCATAGTAATGCTGTTGGTGTTCCGTTGCCGGAAACGATTCTGAAACTAAGCAAGAAAGCCGATGAAAAACGTCAGACTTAATCCATTGATACCAATGCGCTTTCAAAGGAGCAAGATCTTGGGAACCTTTTTTGTAAAAAGGGTTCCCAAAGCCCTCCAAAAAACTTTTAGCACTTTCCTGAATCTTCTTTTTCCTTGGAAAAAACAGGATTCAGGAAAAATGCTAGAAGTTCTTGGGATGGGGTTCGGGGAAACACTTCTTACAAGAAGGGTTTCTCCGATTTTGCTTCCTTGATTGCGCATTCGTATGAGTTTTCAAGGGGGACAGTATGGGAAAAAATTGTGACGAGAAAACATGCAATTGCAAAAAGGGAGTGAGCCGACGGGGGTTCTTCTCCTCTGTGGGAGCCGGAGCAGTAGTGTTGGCAACCACCGGCAGTTTTGCCGCGGACTCGCCTTCTAAAGTCCTTGAGCCGGATTCCACAACTCCAATCACTTTGCTTGTGAACGGCCGTGAGCGCCGGATTCTCGTGGAGCCCCGATGGTCGTTGCTTTTCGTGCTGCGTGAAAAATTCGGCCTGACCGGTGCCAAAGCGGCCTGCGAGCGAGGTGAATGCGGCTCTTGCACAGTATTGATAGACGACATACCTCGATACTCATGCCTGACACTCGCAGTAGAGGCTGAAGGTCTTCCTATCACCACGCTGGAAGGCTTGATGAAAGGCGAAGAACTGGGGCCGGTGCAGCAGGCATTTGTCGAGCACGACGCATTTCAGTGCGGGTATTGCACCCCAGGACAGATCATGGCGGTAGAAGGGCTTCTGCGACATACTCCCGACCCGACGCTGGATCAGATCAGAAGAGGGGTGAGCGGAAATCTATGCAGATGTGGAGCCTATAAAAACATCTTTGCAGCCGCCCAAAAGGCCTCGGAACTCAAAAGAGGAGGGGGCGCGAAATGAAAGCAAGCGACAAGCCTTACTATTTGAGGGGCATCCCTGTCCCCGAGACTCCAGCGCCCGGCAAAGAACTCCATCCCTGGAAGGAAACCCATGTAATCGGAAAACCCCTCTCAAGGGCAGATGCATATCAGCGGGTAAGCGGAGCAGCTATTTTCCCTTCGGACACCCTGCTGCCTGACATGCTTTACGGAGCTATCCTGCGATGCCCTTATCCCAATGCTCTTGTGAAAAGCGTGGATGTGTCTCAAGCGGAAAGACTTTCCGGAGTAAGAGCGGTGATCACAGGCTCAACACCTGGTGCTGACCTGAAATGGACGTACCTGCAAGGTTCAAGTACCAAGCTATTCGATCCCCACTGCCGATTTGAGGGCGAAACCGTGGCTGCTGTTGCCGCCGAAACGCCGTACCAGGCATGGGATGCGGTTCAAACGATTAGCGTTCAATATCAAGTCCTTCCTTACACTGTTGATGAACGCAGCGCTATTGAGCCTGGGGCCCCAAAAGTGCATCAGCCGGGAAACCGTGTCGGTCAACCCGAAAAATACCAACGCGGCGGCGTGGAAAAGGGATTCTCGGAGGCAGACGTTGTCCTGGAACAAGATTACAGGACGGAGTGCGAATTGCATACTCCTCTGGAACTCCATGGGTGCGTGGCCAAATGGGATGGGGATCAGCTTACCATCTGGGAATCAACCCAGGGCGTGTATGGGGTGCAGAGCAAGGTGGCTCAGGTCCTGGCGCTTCCTTTGTCCAAGGTTCGTGTGGTGGGGCACTATATTGGCGGAGGATTCGGGTCCAAGCTCCAGCCTGGAAAATACACCGTCATAGCTGCGCTGCTTGCCAAAGCTGCGGCAAGGCCTGTGAAGTTGTTCCTTTCACGGGAAGAGACGTTCCTGTCCTGCGGAAACCGACCACCTAGCAACATGCGGCTCAAGGCCGGAGTCAAGAAGGACGGTACACTCACTGCACTCCAGTTTTCGGTGACAGGCACGGGAGGGGCATATCCCGCGGGCGGCGTGAGTCTGGTCGATTGGCTCATACGGGACCTGTATACCTGTCCGAACGTTCAAACCGAAGCAATCGACATTTTTACACACACTGGACCGGCCAGGCCGTTCAGGGCTCCAGGCCATCCCCAGGGTTCCTGGGCGCTCGAACAAATGCTGGATGCTCTTGCTGAAAAGATAAGCATGGACCCTGTCGAGCTGCGCCTCAAGAACATTCCTGCTTTCAGTCAGGCTCGTGATGGAAATCCCAAGTACACAACCACCGGTTTGAGAGAATGTCTGGAAACAGGCGCCAAGACTTTCGGCTGGAGAGAAGCGCTTCAACGGGTACGAGAATCAGGTCGAGCAGGCCACATAAAGCGTGGCGTCGGGATGGCGGCATGTCTATGGGTTGCGGGAGGAGGGGGCCCTCCTTCCACTATTATCATCAAGCTATTCTCGGATGGCAGCGCAAACCTGAACATGGGGGCCAGCGATATCGGAACCGGCACAAAAACAGTAATGGCGATGGTGCTGTCCGAAGAATTGGGACTGGATATTGACAGAATTCAGATCGAGAATGCTGACACTGGCACGACCCAATACGCCACCCCAAGCGGCGGCAGTAAAACTGTACCAACGGAAGCTCCCGCAGTTCGAGCAGCAGCCGTCCACGTGAAGCAACAATTGCTGGCCATGGCTGCGGAAGACCTCAAAACACAGGCTGCCAACCTGATCATCAAAGATGGTGAAATAGTAGCGGCCTCAGATCCGTCCAAGAAAATAAAGATTACCGACGTGGCAGGACTCAAGAAGCGTGGAGTATTGGTGGGGGTCGGTTACAGGGGCCCTAACCCAAAGAACAAAGTGACCAACCCTTTCGGGGCCCAATTCTGCGAAGTGCTGGTCAACACAAGAACCGGCGAGGTTGAAGTCGTCAGGTTCGTGGCAGCCCAGGACAGTGGCCGAGTCATGAACCGACTCACATACGAGAACCAGGTGATAGGGGGAATTACCATGGGGATCGGTTTGGCCATGACCGAGTTCCGCGTGCTGGACAAGAACGAGACAGGCAAGCTATGTAACAAGAACTGGCATGATTACAAGTTGCCTACGGCGCTCGACGTTCCTTCGGACATTGTATCCGTTCCGGTAGAGCTCGAAGATTCCGAAGCGAACTCCACGGGTGCCAAGGGGCTCGGAGAACCGGTCACTATTCCTACAGCAGCCGCAATAGCAAATGCGGTTTACAACGCCACAGGGATCAGGGTCACCACAACTCCTATCAATCCGGTCCAGTTGAGCCTTCTCCTGTCAGAGGCAAAGATCAAGGGGTGAGAGATGCTGCCGAATTTCAAATACGTCCGGCCAGGCTCCGTTGAAGAAGCCATAGATCATCTGACTTCCGAAGGAGCCAGGGTTCATGCCGGTGGAACCGACCTGCTGGGCTGCCTTCGGGACAATGTGTTCGGGGCGCTGAAAGTGGTGAGTATAAACGCCCTGGACGATCTCCGAGGAATCCGTCAAACCCCCGACCGCGGGGTTCGCATTGGGGCTCTTGCCACCATAACCCAAGTTGAAAACCATGAGCTCATAAACGAACGCTACAAAGGGTTGGCAATGGGCGCATCTGAAGTGGCCAGCCCGCAATTGCGCAATCAGGGCACAATTGGCGGCAATATCTGCCAGAAGCCGCGGTGCTGGTACTACAGGGGAGAATTTCACTGCATCAGAAAAGGTGGGAACCTTTGCTATGCCTTCGGTGGCGAAAACCAGTTTCACTGCATTTTCGGATCCGACAAGAAATGCTGCATAGTGCATCCTTCGGACATAGCACCCGCGCTGGTGGCATTTGACGCGCGGGTTCGAGTCTCAGGGCACAAGGGTGACAGGCTGGTTCCTATCGAAAAATTCTATGTTTTACCAGGTGAAGACGTGGAAAGAGAGACGGTTCTAGAGGCTGGCGAAATCGTAACTGAGATTATACTTCCGCCGATAATCGAGGGAACGAGGAGTTCCTACAGAAAGGTGCGGGCAAGACGTTCCTGGGACTTCGCACTGGCAGGTGTCGCTTTGGCGCTGGTGCTCAAAGGCGGTAAGGTCGAAAGCGGCCGGGTCGTGCTCAGCGGTGCAGCTCCGGTTCCCTGGAGATCTCACACAGTGGAGAAAGTTATCATCGGCCAAAAGCTGGACTCCAAGACCATAACTCGCGCGGCTGAGACAGCCGTGCATAACGCTGAGCCTCTTGCAAAGAATAGCTACAAGATTCCGCTTTTCAAAGCGATCATCGAGGAGGAGCTCACAAAGATAGCAATAGGTTGATTTTACACGGCAAATCCGAAATCGGGCAAGCTTGCACCCTTACCGGTTTCGGAGCGGAAAACCGGACAGGACACGTAATACCAATGCTCGTTCAAAGCAGTAAGAATTTGGGCGACCTGCTTTGTAAAGAAGCTTCCCCAAGCCCCTCCAAGAAACTTATAGCACTGCTCTGTATCTTCATTTTCCAGCGGAAAATGAAGATACAGACAAATGCTAGAAATTCTTGGGATGGGGTTCGGGGAAACACTTCTTACAAGAAGGGTTTCCCCGATTTTACTTCTTTGATGGAGGGTTAGTA
>JACRDE010000452.1 GCA_016212935.1 Desulfomonile tiedjei
GAATCTAATTTGGCTAGCTGGGATATTCGTCACAGGCTTTCTGGTTTGGCTGACAGACCCGCGATTCGATGTTGCGCGCGGATATCTGGTCGGGGTACTCACGTTCAATCCCGCAGCAGTCAAGATGGGATGGCTTCATATAATCAATCTCCTGCTGTTTCTTGGGTTTTGGATCTATTTTCCGTTTACCCATATGACTCACATGGTTTCCAAGTATTTCATGTGGGACAAAGTAAAGTGGGATGACGATCCAAACATCGGGGACGCTGGCATGGACGAAAAGATCAAGACCTACCTTGGTTATCCTGTGACATGGTCCGCAGCTCACATAGGCGCGGAAGGTGGAACCAAGAGCTGGGCTGAAGTGGCCACGTCCAATCCGTGGGCACCCAAGGCAGAAAAGTGATTAAGGAGTGAACATGAGAGCGGAAGAAATTTCCAAGCCAGCCGAACAGCTCGTAGAGATAAAAGTCGAAGACTTACCGAAGCTTCCACCTCCATATGAGAATTTTGAGGAACAACCGATCACTCCTCTTTCCGATGACCAGAAGAGCCGCTGGGAACATTCGCTTGACGGAGTCAGCGCATTGAACCTTCCTCGGCCACAGAATCCTGAGGAGGAAAAAGCGCTGATCGAGTCATTCCTAAGAGGACTTGGCAAGCTCTTAACTAAAGAAAACAACTGGACTTTCCTACAACCCCTCTCGCTTTCCCTGGAATATTGTGCCAAGTGCCAGACTTGTGCGGACGCATGCCCTGCCTTTGAAATGAGCGGTAGAAAAGACATCTATCGGCCAACGTATCGCTCGGACGTGCTTCGCAAGATAGCGAAAAAATACCTGTCCAAGAACGGTAAGATTCTGGCTGCATTCCGCGGGCACGATATCGATCTCAACTGGGAGACGATCGCCCGACTTGCGGAACTTGCGTATCGATGCACTCTTTGCCGCCGATGCGCTCAGGTGTGCCCTGTTGGAGTCGACAATGGCCTGATCAACCATGAACTGCGAAAGATATTTAGTATGGAGATGGGCATATCTGCCCTGGAAGTGCACGACAAGGGCTCGGTCAAGCAACTGCAGTTCGGGTCAAGCACTGGAATGACTAAGGCGGCCTTGCACGATATTATCGAGTATCTGGAAGACGATATCGAAGAGAAGATCGGAAGAAGAATTTCCATTCCGATCAACAAAAAGGGAGCCGATATACTTCTGATACACAATGCGGGCGAGTTCATGGCATGGCCTGAGAACCCAATGGCATTTGCCATACTTTTTGATGCTGCTGGAATCAACTACACCATAGCCACCGACCTGGCCGGCTATGACGGAGTGAATTACGGTCTCTGGTACGACGACGTCCAGTTTGCTCGTGTTGCTATCCAGCATCTTCAGGTTGCCAAAGAGCTCGGCGTCAAGAAAATAGTCATAGGCGAGTGCGGGCACGCCCACAAAGCATTGTCAGTCATTGCCGATCGTTTGCTTCCCGGGGCTCAGCTAATTCCCAGGGAAAGCTCCTATACCCTGCTCTGGGACATAGTGAAAAGCGGCAAGATCAAATTCGATCCGTCGAAAAATGATTTTCCGGTCACGCTTCACGATCCATGCAATATTGTCCGCTTGATGGGAGTCGTGAAACCTCAGAGAGACGTACTCAAGGCGATCACTGCTCCCGGTAGATTCCGCGAGATGACACCGCATGGAGTTACCAACTATTGTTGCGGCGGCGGATCGGGATTCGCTATAATGTCATCCGGGAATTTCCCTGACTGGAAACGCCTGGTTTCAGGTCGCAAGAAGCTGAGCCAGATCCTCGGAGCGTTTCAAGGCGAAATGGATCCATCTGTCCGCAAGATGGTGTGCGCTCCGTGCTCCAACTGCAAAGGCATGATACGAGACATGATGCAATCGTACGAAGTTTTCGAGACAACCGGAATCTGGTATACTGGCCTTGTAGAGCTGATGGTCAATGCAATGGTTGACATCGAAAAGCCTTTCATAACCTGGCCGGACGAAGAAGAAGATATGTGACGATACCCCTGGTGCCGTGGCGAATAAGACCAAAAGCGACGGCACCAAACAGGACTTGAGCTTAGGGGAGCTCCGGATGGATACGAGATTCGGCCATGAAAACCAGTCTCCCACGGGAGGAACATCCCAACGGTGAATGCAACGAGCGCTTCTTGGAATTCGTGAGGCTCTTTGCTGGTATGAATGCCAATGAAGGCTTGTTTCCAAGGGAGTGCCGCGTTTGCGGGACGACATTCCGAAACGTTGCGGAATACTGTTACGCTACGTACCCCAAGGGGCACTGCTTCGAGGACTGCCGGGATCTGGCCCAATCTGACCCGTTCATGATGCTGTACCGTCACTGCAAATGTGGAAATACGCTGGTTCTGAGAATCACAGAGAAAATATTTCCAGACCTGGATGCCTTCTGGCAGATGCTTCATCATGAAGCTGAGGATTCGGCCAGGCCCCTAAAGGAAGTGATTGCGGAATTTTCTGATAAGTGCGATTGCTATCTGCTGAACCTGAAAGATTCTTGCGGAGGGGAGAAAGACTAGAATCATTCCTGCTTTGCTTCAGCCTTTTCAAGACGGTCCCAGGTATTGCCGCCTCCCATCCTCGACAACCTGTGGTATTGCCAGGCAAGGTGGCACTGCAGTATCACTTCTTCGAGTCTATCTCTAACATCGCTCATAGCGCCCTTTTCGCCGGAGTTCATTTCCTTTTCAGCTTCCTCGGTCACCTGTGCATCTATTGCAGTGAGCAATTCAAATATTCTGCCGAAGCACTTGTGAACATTAAGCTCGAATTCCTCGCGACTTTCAAACCTCACGGAAATATCCTTTCTTACCAAGCTTGACTAACGAGACGTAAAAGTCCCGAAGCTTTACTTCAGGACTCTTACGAGGCTGAGATCTCAAATTGGCACTAATGGGATTTGGACTTGGCTTCCAATACGTGCCACTGTTTGTTGTCCAGAATCAGATCACTCGCTCGCTCGGAGGCCGCTTGATTCAGGTAAACTATATCAGGAGAATCCGGACCAATCAGCACTACCGGAGCCTTGAACTCGGAAGCAAACGCCTCTATGGTCGTCGTCCCACCGAAGCTGGCACCTTTTGCGTTATAACCGATTACCAGAATCTCATAGTCTCCCTTTCGGAAGCATTTTCTCAGTTCCCATTCATCGTTTCCTTCGCAGAGCCGGAATCCCACATCCACATAATCGCCAAGTCGTTCGTCGTAGGTTTCTCTCAACTCCTTGTCCTTCTTAGCGATCAGATCAGGAGTCACTTTGGCTGTCTCCTGCTTTTTTTCATCCACAAATACCACATCTCTGCGGAGAGTATAGGGGGACTCCAGAAAATGAAAAACATTCAGTTTGGTCTTGTGACGCCTGGCCAGATCCAAGGCGTAGTCAAATGCCCAATCTCCTTGTCGAGAAAAAATGGCACACAGCCCTATTCCCTTCATAGTACCTCCCACCTTTCTCCTAAGATACTTGGAAATATTCACGACTTTTGAATTCATCGATACCACATCAAACTCCGGCCGAAGCCAGAAGCTGCTTGGGTTGCTTCAATGGAATCTCGATATGGAACCTGGTACCTACCCCAAGGCTGGATTCAACCGAGATGTTTCCACCGTGCTCTTCCACCACTTTTCGGGTCACTACGAGACCCAAACCGGTTCCTTTGGAACCCTTGGTGGAGTAGAATCGAGTGAAAAGTTTCTGCTGAACGTCTTCCGACATTCCTGCTCCAGTATCTGCAACCCATAGGGATAATGTCGAACCTTCAACAAAGCCTCCAATTACAATGCGCAATTCCCGATCGCCGGGAGCGGTACGACAGGCCTGGAAAGCATTTGAAATGAGATTCGAGACAGCACTGTGTATGCCTTTCGGATCCAGGAGAGCTGTCCCCATATTCTCGTCAAATTCTTTGACGAGATGAATACCATTTTCGAGGGCTTTCTTCTCGTACAAATCGAATACATCTGTGAGAAGTTCGGCAATGTCGCATTCCTGGTACTCGGGAACCCGCTCTTTCGAGGCATACAGTATGTCTCTGACCAGCTCGGATACCTTTTCGACGTTCTTTTTCACCATACTCCAGCCGGTATGGGTTCTGTCCTGCCTGCCAGATTTCAAACCGGAGTCGACAATGTATACTCCTCCCTCCAACCCTGAAAGGATGTTCTTCACATCGTGTGACATACCGGCGATGGTCTCGCCCAAGACTGCCA
>JACRDE010000453.1 GCA_016212935.1 Desulfomonile tiedjei
TCATAAGGGGATCGAGAGACACCGGCTCCGAAGTGGCATAAAAGACTGTTTTCACTTCCGGAAGCCCTGTCCCCATAACGAGCCGAATCCGCGAGTCGTCACCGAACAGGGAGTATTGCTCCCCGGCTTTGACATGGTTGTCAGGATGCTCCTTGCTGGGGAACAGCACAGTCACATCACCTTGTGTCGAGATGTTCAGAGCAGTGACATAGCAATCCCGATCAACCTTGAAATAGATCACTACTCTATCCCCGGCTTTGAATTTATAGCCCGGAGGCTGATTGGTCCAAACTGATAGGGCAATCGGCGAAGGCCCAAGTGTGCCCAAGCTGAGAAGGTCTTCCGATTGCTTTGTCCCTCCTTGATCCGCCCCCAGACTTGTCTTCGGCATTGAGCACAGGATCAAAAATGCCCCCGTGACAGCTAAAGTGGCGGCCCATCTTCTGGACATGTGACGCTCCTCCCCTCGTGTCATGCCATTATCTCCGGTGTGTTCAGTTGGCCAAGTACAATCCTAAGGCTCATTTTTCTCTATTGCAAGGAATTTCCCGGTCGTCTCACACAAGGTTGGTACACGGCTGGATAAGGTGGAAGCAATACTATACTTAAAACCGAAACATGAGAATATGTCTCATTTCTCGGACATATCCAGGGCAGTAACTTCCAATTTATACAGAATCGCCTCAGCCATGACTTTTCTCGACTTGATGTTTTCGGGACACCCGTCCAAAACGCGCTGAAAGCGCTGCGGAGGTTCTTTGGTAAGCATTGCTTCCAGGAGAGGTCTGAATGGCGGCGGGATCGGAGAGAAATCCAACTTCGACAAGAGTATCGAATTGATCATTTCAGTCATTGTAGTGGGTGCTTTGAACGGAAGTCGTCCGCCCGAAAGGAATTGATATAGGACCAGTCCCAGGGCCCAGATGTCGTCCATCTGGGATCGCTTCAGCTTGATCGTGCTTTCGCCTTCCAGCGTTTCACCGTGTCCGATGAGGCGCGCGTGATCGTCCTTCACAGATTTGAGCAGCTCCAAGATTTTTTCGGGTGGGACGAAGAGCCAACTGCCGATGGTGCCAAGTCCTTTTGCTTCGCGATCTGAAGCATTCACGGAGGTGTCGAAATGGTCCACCATCACAAATTCAGTGGTCAGGCTGGGGCAAGGCGCACAGCGAGAGTACTTCTTCGGAAAATGGAAAAAGGTGAACTTGGGCAGTCTGTCTTCCTCTTTGACATCCCGCCTGACGAACGCTTCGGACCTGATGTTCAAGTGGAGCCGTCGTTCTTCCACATGAAGATGACAAAGGCCCAGTGCGCAGTCTATTGCCCACATGCAAAGATCGAGAGGATCGCGACCCAGTTGATCGAAATCCACCCTGTTGAGAGTGTCAACACCGAGCAAGTCCATGAGTATGTACACGTAGTTTCCATCATCGCCAACGTTATGGATTTTTACAATTTTTCTGGAGCGGGCGTACACGCCGGAGGGTTTTCTAGCGAGAATCTTTTGACCGAATTTGCTTAAAAATGTGGGAGCTTCCTCGTTTGCAAGATCCTGAAGCATGCCGCTCAGACCGAAACATCCGTGGATTCTCATCATGTCCTGGAGTTCAAACGCGGAATAAATCTTCAGGGCAAACGGTTGCTTGTCTACTAGGACGGCAAATACCGGACCCATGTTTCCGTAGCCGAGAAATTGCTTAACCTGACAGTCCACAAATTCCCCGAGGGATTTCCTCTCCGTGAGCGCACGGAAACGAATTCTACCTTCCCTCTCTATTTTCTCCATACGATCCCGGAAGATTTTCTCCGTGAACGCTCTTTCTCTTTGACTGATTTCGTCACCTTCAGATGTGGTTCTGACCAGAAGAGTCAGCTTTTCGGTGGAGACAGGGTCGTACACAGCAGCGGAGCAGAGTTCCTGGATCAGCCGCTCGGCATGTATCTTCTCGGCCACGATACCCCCTTAGCTTCCCACGGATGGTGTGATTGCAGAAAAATAGCCCAAAGTCCCCAAAAGATAAATACAAAAATCGATTGTGGACCTTGCCAAGCAAACTGTTACTGGGCCTTGTGCCTGTAATCTTCTGTGTCAGGGCGAGCGAAGCGAAGCAATCTCGTCAGATCCAGGATTCAAAATGGGAATTTGATTCGTGGTCTCAACGCAAGCATTAGGGAATTTTTCTCGTTTGTGTTGACTCCGCACTGAGTCAGCGGGTACAAGAAAATACTTGCCTGCATGTGTTTGTCGCCCGAGGGGAAAGGAAAGAAACCATGAGCCGACAGATAGGGTCACTCTCAGCGCTGGACGACAAAGAGGGTACACAAATACCGGGATCTCTTCCGACAGTGATCGATGCGCACGTGCATCTCTTTCCGGATGAGCTCTTCGCAGCCATTTGGGCCTGGTTTGATAAGTTCGCGTGGCCGATTCGCTACAAGCTCGATTCACAAGGAGTCATTGAGTTCCTTCTTTCTCGGGGCATAGATCGAATTGTAGGGCTACATTATGCCCACAGGCCTGGAATAGCTCGGCATCTGAATCGTTACATGGCTTCCCTGTGCAAGTCATGTCCTCAACTAATCGGAACCGCAACTATTTTTCCTGGGGAGAAGGCCGATCGGGACATCCTTGAAGAAGCTTTTCAAATGGGGCTGGCAGGGGTGAAACTGCATTCGCACGTTCAGTTTTTCTCCATGGACAGCCCTGAGATGCACGAAATATACGAGATTTGCTCTGAATACCAAAAGCCTCTTATAATGCATGTAGGTAGAGAACCCAAGAGCCCAGTTTTCAATTATAAAACAGATCCTTACGAAATATGCGGGGCTGATAAGGTTGAGCCGGTGTTAAAGGGTTATCCCAATCTCAACGTGATTGTACCGCATCTCGGCGCTGACGAGTACGCTGCTTTCGCCAAGCTTATCCACGACTATGATAATCTATGGCTCGATATTGCGATGGTTCTGGCTGACTATCTTCCCCAAACAAATCCGCCCAAGCTTTCGGAAATGAGATCGGATCGAGTGCTGTACGGCACAGATTTTCCGCATCTTCCGTATGCTTGGGACAGGGAATTGAAACGCTTGTGCGCCCTGGGTTTGTCTGAGTCTGATCTGGCCATGGTTCTTGGAGGCAATGCTTTGAGCCTGTTCTTGGATTCTCGGGAGTGAAGGTCCTTCAATTACCGACTATCTTCGAGACAACTTGCCGCTGTAGCTCTGGTTGGCGGCCATCATCCTTTGGAGGAGGCAAACTATGGCAAAGAGATCTTCCGCTTTGTTGGCAATGTTTGCGATCATTGTAATGTTCGCACTCCCCGCCATTGGTCAAGAGGTCGAACTCAAGCGATACCCGTTGAACGATGCTGAGGGTGTCATCTCTCAATCGGAGGTTTCAGTTGACAAGGAAGCGTCACCCGATGGCAAGGGCGCTTTGAAGATCACTGCCGGAGAGCCTCGCGTGATTCGTCTCTTTGAGACTGGCAAACTTGGTGTGGAAGACGCTCGTCTGATCTATAGGGCGCGGCTCCGCTCGGAGAATCTGAAGGGCCAAGCTTTCCTGGAAATGTGGTGTAACTTCCCTGGAAAGGGTGAATTTTTCTCCAGGGGGCTGAAGAACCCTATATCTGGAACAACCGGCTGGGTTACGGAAGAGACGCCATTCTTCCTCAAGAAAGGAGAAAACCCGGATAACGTGAAACTCAATCTTGTGGTAAACGGAACGGGCACCGTTTGGATACAGGATATAAAGGTGCTCAAGGCCCCTCTCCAATAGGGTCTTGTTTATCCTTGAGACCCATGATTTAGAACAGCAGGGAATTCGCATGAAAGAACAGATTCGCGAAAAATCGAGTCGGTCAGAAATTCCGGGGCCTCGAGAGTCAATCTCATCGCCAATGCAGGACAACCTCGCCAGCCTTCAGGAAATGAGAGATGAAGCTAGACTAGGCGGCGGACAGAAACGAATAGCCTACCAGCATGGGCTGGGCAAGCTGACTGCACGGGAGCGAGTAGACCTACTCCTCGATGAAGGTTCTTTCGAGGAATTCGACGTGCTCAAAGCCGGGCGGGGCGGCCATCTGGGATCCGAAAAGGAATACTTGAGCGACGGTGTGATCACAGGCCACGGAACCATAGACGGAAGGGAAGTATTTATTTTCAGTCAGGATTTCACGGTAATCGGAGGATCGCTGGGGGAAGCGCACTCTGAGAAGATAAGAAAAGTAATGGACCATGCGGTACGTGTGGGGACTCCATTTATAGGGCTTAACGATTCCGGCGGAGCGCGGATTCAGGAAGGCGTGGACGCTTTGGCCGCTTACGGGGAGATATTCAATCGCAACGTAATGGCCAGCGGCGTGATACCTCAGATATCGTGCATCATGGGGCCTTGTGCTGGCGGAGCGGTGTACAGCCCGGCAATGACAGATTTTACGTTTATGGTGGAGGATTCTTCTTATATGTTCGTTACCGGTCCCAACGTGGTGAAAACGGTAATCCATCAGGACATAAGTTTTGAAGAACTCGGCGGCGCACAGGTGCACGCAGCACGGAGTGGAGTGGCTCACTTCATCTCTCCAAATGACATACTCTGCCTTCGCGAAGTGAGGCGCCTGATTCAATATCTTCCGTCTAACAATAAACAGAAGCCGCCGGTCATGGATTTCCGGGACCCCCCCGACAGAAAGGACCCGGCCCTGGATTACCTCGTTCCTGCGAATCCCAATCAGCCTTACGATATGAAGGTGCTGATAAACAGCATTTTGGACGGTGCAGAGTTCTTGGAGATCCAATCCCATTTCGCCAGAAACCTGGTCGTAGGCTTCGGGCGTCTTGGCGGAGAGACCATTGGTTTGATCGCGAACCAGCCTGCGGTTCTGGCTGGGGTTCTGGACAGCAACGCCTCTGCAAAAGGCGCTAGGTTCGTCCGATTCTGCGACGCATTCAACATTCCTCTGATATGCCTCGTCGATGTCCCCGGCTTCATGCCTGGTCCGGAACAAGAGCACGGGGGAATAATTCGGCACGGAGCGAAGCTCTTGTACGCGTTCATAGAGGCCACGGTTCCTCGAATAACGGTGGTCGTGCGTAAAGCTTACGGTGGGGCCTATATCGTGATGAATTCCAAACACATTGGCGCGGACATCAACTACGCCTGGCCAACTGCTGAGATTGCAGTGATGGGACCGCGAGGCGCTGCGGAAGTGATCTACCGCAAAGAGATCCAGGCAGCAGAAAATCCCCATGCCGTACTCATGGAGAAGGAAAAGACTTACCGAAACACTTTTTCCAACCCATTCTTGGCTGCAAAAAGAGGCTACATAGACGACGTGATCTTTCCAAGAGACACGAGGGGCCGCCTCATTCGGAGTCTGCAATTCCTGGAGGGCAAGAAAGGCGTTAGGCCCATGA
>JACRDE010000455.1 GCA_016212935.1 Desulfomonile tiedjei
CCAGCCGGACCTGTTTTCTGACTCATAAACCCAATAACCTTAACAAAACAACTAGATGCAAGAATATGACGAGGCGAAGCTTTATTCGAATTATGAAACAGCCGACAGAAACTCTCTGTATAATCAAAGCTGAATCGTTCCATGTTCATGAAGAAGTGATCTGGATCATGCTTCAATTCCCGGAAGAGGAGAATCTTTATGAAAGTACTATTGACGCAACCGGCCATTGGCGAATCATGGCTCAGCTACAACCGACTGTATGCGCCAAATCTGGGGCTACTCTATTTGGCCGGATATCTAAAAGAGTTCAAGCCAGGGGTTACCATAAAGTATCTTGAAGGGCACATGTCAGCCGACGATCACGTTAAGGCAGTAGAATCATTTCAGCCTGATGTTTACGGTATCACCCTGACCGCTTGGGCGTTGCCTTATGCCTCTGCCACGATCAACCGAGTTAAGGCGGTGTTCCCCAGTCTGCCGATCGTTGCGGGAGGCCCGTATCCAAGCATCAACCCGCGAGCCGTTTTGGAGAAAGAAGCCATCAATTATTGCGTGATCGGAGAAGGTGAGCAGACATTTCTGGAATTGGTTGAATATCTGGATGGAAAAGGTTCACAGGAAAGCATCAACGGCTTGGCATATCGGGATGAACACGGAGAAGTGGTTGTCAATCCAAAGAGAAAAGCCTTTCGAGACCTGGATGAACTGCCGCTACCGGACTGGAGTCTCGTGGATTTCTCCAAGTACGGAGGGCCTGCGATATCGAAGAAAAGGCCGTATGGCCACTTGTCGGCAGCAAGAGGCTGCCCGCACGGGTGCATTTTCTGTTCCTCGAACGCTGTGTGGAAACGATCGGGACCTTGGGTCCGTCACCGTTCTCCTGAGGCCATAGCGAAGGAAGTGAACCTGCTGTACGACTACGGCGTCAGAGAAATTGTATTACGGGCCGGCTCCTTCAATGCGAACCTCAAATGGGCGAAAGAAGTCTGTCGGGCCATAAAGCGGCTGAAATTGAAAGAGGCGGTTTTCAACTGCGAGCTCAGATGTGACAAGGTTGACGAGGAATTCCTTGGTCTGCTTCATGATATCAATATGTGGTGCGTCCATTTGGGTATCGAAAGCAGCAGCCCCAGGGTGCTCAAAGGAATAGGCAAACGATACACTATCGAACAGGTGACCAATGCCTTGGAAATGTTCAAACAATTCGGGATCAAGGTGTACGGTTATTTCATGATGTTCAATTTCTGGGAAGATGAAAAAGGCGAGCTTCAAATCGAGACTCCCGACGAAGTCAACAACACCTTGACTTTCATCAAGTCCGCGAGTCGTAGAGGCATGTTGCACCACTTTTCTTGGGCATTTTGCACACCTTACGAAGGTTCTCAGTTATACGACATTGCAATGAGGCACGGCCTGATGGTCGGCACCGGCCCAAAACTGGCAAATGAGTTGGACAGCTCTCGATTGCCGGGGATTTCAGTAGCGGTAAGGAATAAATACCGCAGAAGAGGGATGCTGCTTCAATTCGAGCTTGCTTTGCGTAACGGCGACTTCAATCTGAATCATGTGAGAAGAGGATTAGCAAACCTAAGGTATGTTTTTGCGCGGAATCGTCACGAACAATGGCAATGCGAGTACGGACGATCGACTTGATGCCAATGAACCTTCATAGGGGGGTGTCCGAATTCGGGAGAGTACGGATCAGGACTCCGATGATAAACACGATGGTTAGAGCATTGCCGAATCCGCGCGGGAACCATTCGCTAATCCGATGTGATTTTCGAGAATTACTATAGACGCCTATGGGTATCAGGCCCGCATTTGGGTTTGATGTAAGGCTCTTCCACCTTCCTAAACAGATCAAATAGCTGAGTGGAAAAGATGAAGCCGAATTCGCATGAAACGATCCGTCCGGGCGCTTTGATAATCTCGTTGGATTTTGAGCTCCATTGGGGCCTCTTGAACACTTATCCCCTGAGAGCCATCGAGAACAGGCTGTTGGGAGCTCGTAGAGCAGTAACTGCTTTCTTGGATTTGTTCGAGAAGTACGAGATTCATGCCACTTGGGCAGTAGTTGGACTTTTGTTTTTCCGTACCAAGAAAGAGCTCTTAGACTCTCTCCCAGCCGTACGTCCGCATGGCGACGGCCAAAGCGTCACACCTTACGATATCCTTGAAACAGTAGGTCCTGACGAGCGAGCTGATCCATACCACTTTGCCCATTCGCTCACGGAACGGATTCGCAGAACAAAGAGCCAGGAGCTGGCTACCCACACGTTTTCACATTTTGTATGGGACTACAGCGGTGCGGACGATGGAATAGCATTTCGCAGTGACCTCCGAGCGGCTTTGCATACCGCTGGTAGTCAAAGAGAATCCATAGCCAGTATAGTGTTCCCCCAGAATAAATATTACGAGCAACTGTTGGAAATAGCCGAAGAAGAAGGCATTCATGCCTTTAGAGGCAAGAAGGACTACTGGTACACTTTCCTTGGTAGTGGTGGGAAAGCGAGTCGAGCAATTTTTCGAGGTCTCCGGCTGCTGGATCACCATGTGAGCATTTCCGGAAGCAATACCTTCACTTGGGACTCAATCCACAACGTCAAACCCTACAACATTGGAGAAAGCTGGCCGTTGGAGTGCTACACTCATGTGCCGTGGCTGGCTCCCCTTGAGCCTCTTCGTTTGAAGAGAATAAAGAAAAGCTTGAACAGGGCTGCTAAGAAGCAGGAATTGTTTCACCTGTGGTGGCATCCGCATCAGTTCGGGATTGGTTTGCGTCGCAACCTGGATTTCCTCGAAAGAATTCTCGATCATTTTCAGGGTCTTCGCAAGAGTCATGGAATGATGAGCCTCAACATGCGTGAGGTATCCGAAAGGGTGACTCATTTCGACGGGTCCCATGAAGCGATTCCCCAACACGTTTCATCGAAGCACCTCAGGAAAACCTGACATCTGCATTCCTGAAGGGTGTGGCAGGCGCGGAAATGTTGCGGTGGCAAAGGAGTAATGCGCAGGGTCTATTGCCCGTTGTGCATTCTGTTTACATAAGTAGTCAGAATCGTTCTATCTGTATCCATCAGGAAGCCTGCAACAAATGACAGCATCTTCACCAAAGGATTATTCCAGTCGACTCGACATATATTTCATTCTTGCCCTCATATTGTCGGTGCCTTCCATTCCTTTTTTGAGGTACGGATTCGGAGATTTTGAGATACCTATAGCAATGCCGATTATTGTTGTTTATTCCTGTATAAAAATATGGCTATTGATGGACGCTCCGAAGGGCCTGGAAACAGAGCCGGGCATAACTATGCTAATGGTGGTTTTGTTTATGTGGTCTACTGCAAGCGTGTTGTGGGCCACTGCTCCTGAATTTGCGTTTCGCAGACTGGTCAGCAGGGGGTACCAGACCTATTTTGTACTCTTAGCGATCAATTGTTGCTGCTTCAGTCCTGTCGCCATCATGCGACTCGGTCGGTTGTTGCCACTAGCGATACTGGTCCCTGTTGCAATAGGTTTCTACGGTTTCTTTACGCTACCTGAACCGCCGCATTTTCAATTCTCCTACGAATATCCGCGTGTTCTCGGCGACAGAAACAGCGACACTTTCATGGTATTAACCGCGTGGCCCCTGGCTTTGGCTATGACCTGTGGGGCCAGCCAAACAGTTATTTGGAGGTTCTCTGGCTTGATCGCAGCGTTACTGACAGGCGGAGCGGTCTTCTTCAGCCTGTCCAGGGCCAACCTCCTGGGAGCCATGGCCGTGGCCCTAGTGCTGCTAACAGTCGACTCGGTTCTTAAGAAGACAAGGCCGCTAATGGTTTTCGTTGTTGCTTCCGTATTTCTGGGGTCAATGCTATTGGGCGCAAGCGTTTTTGAAGACCATTTGGACCAAACGCTTGGTCAGTGGCAGCAGCGATTCGACAAGGTTGACGACAATCAACGGTGGGCCTTCAATCGAGGGGCATGGGAACTTGTGGACCGACACCCAATCACCGGAGTGGGGCTGAACAATTTCCGAGTGACATTCCAGACTACCCAGGCTGGCAGACAAGCGGAACAGGATTACAATCCTCATAATTCATTTTTGGGGACCTGGTCTGAGCTGGGTTTTCCTGGTCTGATTGTGTTTACCTGCATCGTCCTGTGGCCTCTCTCTTGTTACATCCGGCTGTTTCCTCATGTATTGAGATCGGGCGATCTAATACTGGGGCAGATCTATGTGGGCGGACTCGGCTTGTGCCTCGTGCTGATCCTGTCGATCCTCGCGTACAATTTTGCTGAAGACTTCTATTACTGGATTGCCTACGTTTTTGTTTCACTAATTGCTCTCGCACTGAAGAGAGGGCTCCGCTCGCCATTGATGGGCAGTCCGCTAGATTAAGAAATTGTTTCAACTTTTGATGGAGGGAATATGAGACTGCTGATTCTGAGTGACGGTCACGTGTGGAAGAGCGAGGGATTATGCTGGTCCAGAGATCCTTGGCTCAAGCTAGTCGGACACCTTGAGCCCTATTTTTCATCCGTGCTGGTGTGTGTCCCATTGCGGCCGGGTTCGGATTCGGACTTAGCGATAGGGTTGAATAAAGACTGGAACAGTGACCGAATTGAGTGGATACATACGTTTCCCCATGAAACAGTAATTAATTACTACAAATTTCTGCCGCTAATCATAATACAAAACCTGCCTATAATCGCTAAAGCGGTTCGTAATTCCGACATAGTCTTCATGAGACTTCCGGCTATGAATGGTTTCTTGACCATGTTGCTGGCCAGGGTTTTTGGAAAACCTTTGTTCTGCTATTTCAGTGGTGATCAAAAAGTACAGATCCTTCAGGGTGGAAAATACAAAGGGCTGTGGGCAGCGCCTGCCAAGGCAATAGCAATATTTCATGATTTCCTGAATCGCCGACTAGTCCGTGTGTCCAGGGCCAGCATGTTTGAAGCAGAGGCTTCCCTGGAGAGGTTCGGCCCCATCAACAAGAACTGCATATTCATGTTCCCAAGCATGATAGAGAAGAACGAGATTAGGGAACGATGCGATGCAGAAAATCGGGTATCCGGGAACAATTTGCTTTACGTCGGGCGTCTTGCCGCAGAAAAGGGTGTGGGATTTCTGCTTGAGGCCATGGCGCTGCTGATGAAGGAGAATGTTCAATGCACGCTCAACATTTGCGGTGACGGACCTGAACGACGCTCCCTTGAAAAGATGGCAGAAAACTTGGGGCTGGGAGCTTCCGTGAATTTTCTCGGTCATGTCCGATGGGGAGAAAAGTTAGCCCGCATATATCGAGAAAGTGACATTCTGGTTATACCGTCCCTGTCGGAGGGAGTCCCCAAAGTTGCGCTGGAGGCGATGGCCAACGGTGTGGCCGTCATCGCCACAGAAGTAGGCGGACTGCCAAGGATCATAACTGACGGAGAAAACGGGTTGCTGGTTCCGCCGGGATCGTCTGCCGAGATGTCAGAGGCCATAAAGACCTTATTGGTGGACCAGAATCTGATGCATCACTTTGTGCAAAAAGGTTACGAATTCATCCGAGAACATACTGACGAAAAGCAGGCACAAAAGATCGCGGCTATTATGCTGAACAACGCAGCAATCCAGCCTACTGAGGATTTCCACCCAGATAAAAGCAAAGCAAACCAAACGTCCGGCCCTTGCGGACCAATCTCATGATCCATGCGCCCCTAATAATTTATAGGCAGACCTCGCATCCCAGATGTTTGTTGAAAAGTTTTCAACGTCGAACTGCATCACGGTGATTTGTGCCATCTGTCGCAGTCAGACCAATTTTGCGAGTTTTTTCGATAATCCTGATTAGTGCTGACATCCCACCTATGGGGCTGCTCAGCGCCATCTTCTTGTTGCGCTCGGGGAATACACGCCAGCTTGATTACATTACCCGCTGAGCCCAAACCACATTTAAAAGCTGTGCACTTTCATACGAGGAATGCCCAAACTTGGGATAACACAGCTTGCGGAAGACCCCTTTCGCTGCAGACGGTACAGGCTGGTTTCGTTTCGGAGACTTGCAGCAGACTGCAACGTCCCTTGCTACCTGTTGGATGAGGAATTGGCATGACCCTAGTGTTCCTCAAGGAATCGCAGAATTTCCAGCTTTTGTCGGTATGGACTCTCTCCACCGAGTTCCGAAAGGAAAAAAATGCAGTCAATTGATAATGATCCCGGCCGCGGAGTATCCGTTGTGGTCCCTTGCTTGAACGAGGCCGCACATATTGAAGCATTCCTAAGAAATGCGCTGTCCCAGGAACCGATAGACGATCTGGAATACGAATTCCTGATTGTTGATGGAGGCAGCGAGGATGGTACGCGTGAAATCACAGAAAAAATGTCAAAGCTAGATCAACGGATTCGTCCGCTTGATAACGTCGACCGCACAGCATCAGCAGGTTTGAACAAAGGGATACGATCAGCCCGTTACGATATTGTGGTCCGTATGGATGTGCACACCGAATATGCACCGGATTATGTAAGGAAATGTGTTGAAGTGCTCGAGCGCACCGGAGCGGAAAATGTTGGCGGACCTGCCCGAACCAAGGCCAAAGGTTATATTCAGCAAGCAGTTCGGCTAGCTTATCATTCATGGTTTTCCGTGGGAGGGGCGCTGTTTCATTATGAGAATCACGAGGGCTACGTGGAGACCGTCACCTATGGATGCTGGAAGAAGAAGACTCTCCACAAATTCAATCTGTTCGACGAAGAATTCGCTCGCAATGAGGATGATGAGCTGAATTTGAGAATCATTAGAGGCGGCGGGAAGATCTGGCAGTGCCCCCAAATTCGATCTTGGTATTACCCCAGGGATTCAATCGCACTTCTTTTCAAGCAGTACCTGCAGTACGGCTATTGGAAAGTCAGAATAATTAAGAAACACAAACTGCCTGCATCTTACAGGCATCTGGTCCCTGCCTGTTTCGTCTTGGCACTGCTCGGCCTCAGTCTTTTGGCTCCTTTTGATAAAGTTTTTGCCTTGGGATTAGCTGGTGTCCTGGGTGCTTATTCGTGCGCCAATCTATCTGCCAGTCTGATAACCTGCCGAAAGCAAGAGAATTGCCGATTCCTTCCGATCATGCCCGCAGTTTTTGCCACATACCATTTCGCATACGGCTGGGGCTTTCTGATGGGCTTGATGGATTTTATCGTCTTGAGGAGATCGGCAAGATCTCCTCTTCTTGAGCTCACCAGACGACGGGTAATGCTGAAGTACAATCCGGAATCGAAGTTGTCGCACAATTTGGATTCTTCTCATTTTGCGTCCACGCTGATGCAGGAAAAGCACTCACCCACGTCCAAGAATTGAAAATGAAGGGAAGCAATCATGCAGTTCGAGGCCGAAGAATATCGAATACGAGAGATTTATGCCACTCGGGAAGAGGAACTGGGGGACTCTGAGACTTGTCCATGGCGTCTCCCCGAGGATCTTTACTTCGAATTTGCAAAACAATCCGCATGGAGCCGAGCCCTGCAATTGGCTGGTTTCAACGATCTCGACGATATGCAAGCGCTGGAGGTAGGTTGCGGCAGAGGCCAATGGATGAGACTGTTGTCGGAGTGGGGCGCGATTCCTGGGAATCTGCACGGGATCGACCTATTTGAGGCGCGAATAGATCAAGCTCTTTCCATGAGCCATCCATCCATTGATCTTCGCGTGGCCAGTGCGTTTGAGCTCCCCTATAACAACGGCTCAATGGACCTGGTTGCGGCATCGATGCTCTTCTCGTCAATAACCGACCAGGAAAAACGGATGTTGGCCGCCAAAGAAATGGAACGAGTCACTCGCAGTGGCGGTTGGGTGATGATCATGGATTTTGCGATATCCAAACCCAGCAATCCTGACACCGTTGGAATACCCAAAAAGGAGATCAACCGTTTGTTCTCAGGCATGAGTCTCAAACACACCATCAGCATGATTTTGGCCCCTCCAATCGTCAGGCTGTTGTCCCCGCGCCTTTTATGGATGGCCCACACTATTGAGACGCTTTTACCATTTCTGCGTACCCACAGGTTGTTCCTGCTGCGACAAGGTTGATAGGGCGTGAATAATCCTATACCAATTCGCATTCAAAGAAGTAAGATTGGGTGGACCCTCTTTAGTAAAGAGTTTCCCCCCAAACCCCCTTCCAGAAACTTCTATCATTTGCCGGAACCCCTAATTTCCTTTCAGGAAATGGGGGTTCCGGCGAGTGCTGAAAGTTCTTGAGGTGGGGTTCGGGGAGGAACTTCTTACAAGAAGTGCCTCCCCGATTTTACATATTTGAAAGCGAAATGGAATTAAAGCTTTCACGCCGGAAAGACCGAGACGCAATGATTTCAGCAGTAGAAGTGCTGAGATTCTAAATCACTTCTCACCTGGAGTCGCATGCCAATGGAAACGACTTCATGGCTGACGGCAAGTTGCCGCTCCTGCCGTGACTCTTGCAGCTCGATTGTTTTGTCTTTCTCCACGGGAGTTGGTAGGAGCGGAGAGCGCCGCCAAGGCATCATCTACAATATTTCCCGGCCATGTGCGCAAAATCATCTCTGAGCAACAGACCTCCAGAACCCCGCGACAATTCGGGGCAGGCGTGCAAGAGCTAATGCAAATTAGTTACGAACGGAAAAAAAAGAACGGGGGCATCACTTAATGATGATCGAGAAAAAAGAGGCAGGCGCAAATCTCACCGATGCGGAAAAGAATCTGAGAGACTACATGGATCTCGTTTGGAGGAAAAAGCTTCTGGTTTTCGAAGTCTTCATTTTGATATTCGGCATCGTGGCTGCATATGTCTTCACCTCCAAGCCGGTGTACAACTCGGTGAGCACGCTGCGGATAGCCGATAATCTTACCCAGGATCCGGAGATTAAAGGAAAAGAGAGTTCTGACTTAGTATTTCAAAGGTATATCGAAACAGAGGTAGGTACTATCAGATCACGGCATCTCGCTGAACAGCTCATAGATAAAATGAATCTGTTGGTATCCCCTGATTTCTTCCCTCCTGAACAGGCCTACATCAAATGGATTCACGCGGAAATCGCTGCGCTGTTCGCAAGCCAACCAAGAGATGAGAATTCCCGTAAAGAAATTGGCCAACTTAAGAAAGAAAATGAGGCGATTAAGGCCGTTGCGAAGCGGCTATCCGTCAGGCAGCTCACAAAAACCAACCTTATGGAAGTCAGTATGGAAGCTTACTCTCCTGAATTAGCGAAGGACTTGCTTACCAATTACCTGGACATTTATCTTGCCGGCAAAATCGAGCGCAAGCGCAAAGAAAGTCTGGATTTGTTGGGGTGGCTCAAGGATGAAATCTCGAAAGTGCAGGCCGATTTGATGCAATCCGAGCTGGCCCTGGTCAAGTTTGTGTCTGAGCACGGGATCGTTTTGTCTGAGGACGGCGGTTTGAGTGAAGTTTCAGAACTGGTCAAAAGAAAGAAGGAAGGCTTAAACAAAAGTCAGGAGCTGCAGGCGAGATTACAGGCTTTGAAGGAGGGTCAAAAGAGTTCCGGAATCAACGCACGCCCGGAAATCTCCGATGATGAAATGCTCAAGAAGCTCAAGAATGATCTGGCGTCGCTTGAAACCGAAGACGCCGTTGTCAGGGGAGTGTATTCGTCCAATTATCCCAAAAGTGTAGTCCTGAAACAGAAGATCGACGTGCTGCAGAAAAAAATCGAAGTTATCCAGCAGCAAGCGGTTAATTCAGCGTTTGATTCCGCGAAGAAGGAAGAACAGCTTTTGAAGTCGGCAGTGAAAGGAGCGCAGGAGGAAGCGCTGAGGATCGGCAATCTCGGCGCCCAATTCGCTGTTCTAAAAAAGGACTTTGACACGAATCGCACCCTGTACGATCTCCTGCTGAAGGAATTGAAGGAGACACACGTCAGGACGAGGGCCTTCCATACTCATGTGCAGGTAATCGATCCTCCCAACTTGGGGCTGGACCCTGTAAGGCCCAAGAGAGGAATGCTCTTGATCGCTGGAATGATTCTAGGTCTCTTGTCTGGAGTAGCTGCGGTCATGGTGACGGAAATGAAGCAGCAGAGCTCGCATGTGGCCAAATCGATGGAGCGTGAATTTCAATTGACAAACTTGGGAAGTGTCCCTGACATTGGCAAGCTGCGAAAGTTGCACAACATCGACACGGGCATCGGATACGAATTCCTGGCATATGAGCAGCCCAATTCTCCTCTCGCCGACTCGATCAGAAATATACATTCCTCAATACTCTTTTCCAGCGGTAATGGGGCCGTCAAGACCATGGTTGTGTCCAGCGCGACAGCAGGTGAGGGCAAGACTTTCATTGCGGTGTCTCTAAGCACAATGCTCACCTGCAACAACTCAAAGAGGGTCCTCCTTGTGGATGCTGATCTACGAAAACCGAGCATCAGAGATGTTTTCAGGCCTAGTTACAGTGACGTCGGCCTGACCTCACTGCTCACCTCAGAGTCCTCCAAAGTTGATGACATTATTCTCGGAAGCCGTGTGCCAGGCCTGTTTTACATGACCGCGGGGCCACAGGTGCGCGATCATGTGTCGCTTCTATTGACCGATAGATTCTCTGAAGTTGTCGCAGAACTGGTTACCAGATTTGACTTCATAGTCTTTGATGCACCGCCGGTATTGGCGTTCCCTGAAACTAGAATCCTGGCCAGAACCACCGATGGCGTGCTGTTAGTCGTTCGGGAGGGATGCGTCAACCGGTCGGAATGTCATTCTGCAGCGGAAACGCTGTGCAATGTAGAAGGGGGGCGAGTGCTGGGAGTCATCCTGAATAGAGTAAGTCCAAAAAGCGCCCCGTACAGATATGGCGGTTATTATTATTCCGATAGGTACCCGTCAAGGCAGTTTCATTAGAAAACGCGTCCAATGGTACTACGGTATCAATACTGCAATCCACTTTCCGGAAAAGTTCCTCTGATCCTCTCAAACAATCGTGAACAAGAGATTCATCAGGTCGCTGGTTTCTATCGCCATGTCCGTGATCGAGTGAACTTGACCAGAAGGGAGCTGAACGGATGGCCTCTTCGTTCGTGGTTCCGTATCTATTACTCGTAAGCTTCCTGACACCTTTGCTCAGCAGTCCTGAAGTGACTAAAACAAAGGTTCTAAACGATTCACCTTTTCAGGGAGTCGCCGTGATGTTGAGAGACGCTTACGACTGCCAACAAATTCAACACAAGGATTTCGCTGCATCCGTGAGGCTTCTCAAACTCCAATCTCGGAAAGACATCTGGCCCTGGGTCTTTTTCAATAGGTTCTTGGGATACAAAGAAGACGCCGAGTCGCATCCATCCATAAAGGGGCAAAAATACGCTGACCAATTCAAGACCATAAAAGGTATGGATCTGTTCAATGAGACAGGAGCCCTTGAGGACTTTTTCAATGTTTGGGAGATCTCTTTAAGAGTATCCAAGGAATTGGGGTCGCCAGGAATAGTCGTTGATCCGGAAGCATACAACAATTATGAAAGCCTGAATCTGAATTACGTTGCAGAGCAAACGGGGCGGTCGATTGAACAAATTCGCGAAAGACTTGAGGAAATCGGCAGAGAGCTTGCCGATCGCGCTGACGGAATTCATCCCCGGGCAACTATCTGGTTCTTGTCCACCTCGCTCGGTCGGCAGCGCAAGGTCAGTTTTTCCCAGATCAATTGGGTAGGTAAGAAGTATTACGCAACCTACACTCACATAATCATCGGGATGCTACAACGTGCCAAGGAACGAGCAATGCATCTGAAGTTCATATGCGGCGGCGAAGAGGCGCTTGGGTATTGCCACGAATCCATTGAGACGATGAAAGAAAAGATAAAGAAACGGCAAGCAGTCCTGGGACCGTTTCTGCAGACCTACAATAATCTGCATATGGCGGGCACGCTGGCACCTTGGGACAAAGTTGAATCAAAGGTAGGGTATTTTGTGACAAACGGTGAATGTCGGAATTCAGAGTTCAAGACAATCTCAGATTTCAAACCGGCCATGAAGGAGCTTTTTACTGCATATGAGTACAATTGGATGTACGCAGGAAGTTCACAGTGGAACCCCTACGATGGCGCAGCTTCTGCCGATTACAACAAGGCCCTGGAAGAAGCCATTACCGAAGTGCGAAACGATATTGGTGCTGCGCGGGCTAAGTCAAGTCTTGGGGGGCATCGTGCAGAATGACCAATTCGCTTCACGCGGGGACTCAATCCAGAAGAACAGGCAGAGTAGCCCATCTGACAGTGAACATTCGGTGACGTTCGCTCAAGGAGAAAGGATAATGGCGGATGGATCAATAGTCATAAGGTCTTGGGAAGATGAAGATGAGCCCGCTTTACTCGAATTGCAAAGGGCGGTTTCGGGCGAAGGTGATCTGACCAGCCCGGAGTTCTTTGACTGGCAATATCGTCAGAACCCCGCAGGAAGGGCTTTCATCGCGTGCGCTCAAGAGCCTGGAGGAATGATGGTGGCTCAATATGTCACTATCCCTGTGCGGCTCAAAATGATGGGGATGCGTGCGCTGGGAAGTCTTGCCGTGAATGCTGCCACCCATCCCGACTATCGACGTCTGAACCTTTTCTTCAAGTGTTCAGTAAAAGCCTTCGAGGCTCAGGAAAGGGCTGGAGTTTCGCATACATTCGCCTTTCCGACCGTGTACGCTTATCTCGGGAGCACCCAGAAAATGGGCTTCCATGACTTGGGCCCGACCAACTTGTTGATGAAGCTTCATGATCCCGAGGCCCTTCTGGCCGAAAGGGGGGTGTCCAGGCAATTGTTGCCTTTGGGGGCACTAGGTGGCTGGCTCTTGAAAGCCTTCCAAAAAAAACCACAGCTAGTTTATGATGTAGAGGAAGTGAACTCATTTGACGGTCTGGCTATTGAAAAGCTCGCCGAGCCGGCGAGGGTGGCTGTGGACGCAGATGATAAGTTTCTGAACTGGCGCTATATTTCCAACCCCAGGCGTCGATACCGGGTAGCTGTCGCAAGAGGTGCTGGCGAAATCGCAGGGCTGGTTGTCTATGGGATTCAGAAATCGGAGTCAGGCAGATGGGGGGTCATAATGGAACTTATGCTCTCGCCTACTGCGGGAATCGGCATAGTTGAGTCTCTTATGAATCACGTTTTCTCTTCTAATGTGGAAGCCGGTTGTTCTGTGACACTGTGTCTGGCTTCACCCGGATCGCGCAAGGAAGATCTACTCAAACGATGCGGCTTCTGGATAATACCGAAGCGAATGCGACTAAAAGGTCTCTCCACAGGAGTGCTGCTTTGCCGTAACAGTACTTCTTTGAACGGAGACATAAAGATGGAGGACATAGACCTCGTTTTCGGGATGCACGACGTGCTTTGATGACTTCCTGTCCTAAACCGTACGAGTAGAGCCTCCCGATTTTGAGGATGTCCTGAAATTCCCCAATCAGCCTCAAGACTGCCACAAGCCCATCCTTACGCTGACAAATGGTCCACTCTTGAAAGAAGCCCATACTGGAAAGACAGGACAGATCGGTAAGGAATTATTCGCTTAAAATAGAATACGTCTGTCATTGCTAGGCGCAAGCCAGTGGCAATCTGCCAACGGGCAAGAACAGATTGCCTCGTCGTTTCACCCCTGCAATGACAGCTGCCTTACGACCTAATTTTTGGGCAAAATCACAATTCCGAATCTGTATTGTCGCAATGAAGTCGAATCAATTGGGCCAGAAGGATGTAACACTATGAAACTCAGTTTTTCGCCACAAGTAGGACCCCTGAGTCAGGCATCGGCAAAGCAGGCGACGGAAATGCCTCAAGCAGGTGCTGAAGAAACAAGAGTTGCCTCCAGACAACACATATCTATAAGGTCTTGGAGAGATGAAGACGAACCTGCTTTACTTGAATTGCAGCGGGCAGTCTCGGGCGAAGGCGATTTGACCAGCCCGGAATTCTTTGACTGGCAGTATAGGCAAAATCCTGCGGGTAAGGCCTTCATCGGGATTGCCCAGGAGCCCGGTGGAATGATCGTTGCACAATATGCGGCAGTGCCCTTGCCGCTCAGGGTCAATGGGGAGCGCACTACTGTAACTTTTGCCATAAATGCTGCCACCCATCCGGATTATCGACGCCTGAGCCTTTTCACCAGATGTGCTAAGAAAGTCTTTGAAGATCAAATAAAGAGTCACATCACTCACACATTTGCATTTCCGACGCTGTACGCTTATTTAGGCCAAATGAAAATAGGGTTTCGCGACTTAGGTCTCACGCATCTGCTCATGAAGCTCCACAATCCCGAAGCATTTCTGGCGGATATGGGGTTTTCCAAGCAGTGGTCTTCTCTGGGAATCGCGGGAGGCTGGCTGCTGAAGACTCTCCAAAGAAAGCCTCGACGCATTCAGCCTGTTCAGGAAGTGAACTCGTTTGACGGGATACCGGTGGAAAAGCTCGCTGAGCCGGTAAATATCATAGTGGATGCAGACGCTCGATGGCTGAACTGGCGTTATGTTACCAATCCCAAACGTAGATATCGGATCGCTGTGGCACGGAATTCCGGCGAAATAGCAGGTTTTGTGGTTCACCGAATCGAGAATTCAGGATCGAGGACATGGGGAATAATAATGGATCTCATGCTCTCGCCGAAGGCTGGGATCGAGACTGTCGAATCTCTTATGAATCATGTGTTTTCCGCCAATATCGATTCAGATTGTTCTCTAACAATATGTCTGACCTCACCGGGATCGCGCAAGGAAGAGCTGCTCAGGCGCTGTGGATTTTGGACGGTCCCAAAACGAATCCGTTCGAAAGGAATTTCTACCGGATTGCTGCTTTGCCGTGACAACAATTCTTACACTGGCGACATAAGAATGGAGGACATTGACTTGGCTTTCGGGATGCATGACGTCCTTTAGCAACTTATCGTACTCAAAGCTACAGAAAGCCTGCCGATCACTTCATGCACGTAATAATACCTACCAAAACAGCGGTGCTTGGTTATTGAAGACCCAGAACTGAAAGAAGCCGTTACTGAGGCGACGGTACAAATCAACATCACCTGATTAAATCTGAATCTATTGGTTGAGAGGCATGGAAAATGACGACACTTCGATTTCCGCTGCAGATCAAACCCTGGAGCCATGAATCATCCGGTCGGTGCATAGAGGAGATCCGAACATATGCTGTCAGAGATAGGATCGTGTCAGCACGTCCTGCATTTGTAAGATCCTGGACAGAGCAGGATGAGACTGCTTTGCTCGACTTGCACAGATTGGTTTCAGGAGAAGGGGATTTGTGCAACCCGGAATTCTTTGACTGGCAATATCGGCAAAACCCTGCAGGGAGGGCATTCATCGGGGTTGCCCAAGAGGCGGGCGGAATGATTGTCGCTCAATCCGCGGCCATTCCTGTGCCTTTCAGGATTCTGGGGAAGCGCACAATAGTGAGCTTTGCGCTGAATTCTCTCACGCATCCCGATTATCGGCGTCAGGGACTTTTCTCCAGGTGCGCGATGAAAGTCTTTGAGGATCAGATCGCGCGGAAAATCGCTTACACGTTTTCCTTTCCGACACTGTACAGCTATATGGGGCGAACCCACAGAATGGAGTTCCGTGATTTCGGGATGCCGAACTTGTTGGTGAAGCTTCATGATCCCGAGGCATTTCTGGCTGACAGGGGGGTTTCCCAGGAATGGTTTCCCCTGGTGACAGTAGGAGGTTGGGTTCTCAAGGCTATCCAGAAAGAGCCGCACAGAAGCCAAGATGTTGAGGAAGTGGACTCATTTCACGGGCTGTCGGTCGAAAAGCTCGCCGAGCCGGGAAAGGTAGTTTTGGACCCGGACATTCGGTGGTTAAACTGGCGCTATGTTGCTAACCCCAGACGCAGATACCGGATCGCTGTGGCGAGAAAATCGCGGGAAATAGCCGGTCTGGTTGTTTACGGTATTCAGAACTCAGGACTTCATAAATGGGGAATAATAATGGATCTCATGCTCTCGCCAGAAGCTGGAATCGAGACCGTCGAATCCCTTATGTATCATGAGTTTGCCGCAAAAGTCGAGGAAGGTTGTTCGGTTACGCTGTGTTTGACTTCACCGGGATCACGTAAGGAAAGGCTGCTCAGGCGTTGCGGTTTCTGGACCGTTCCCAAGAGAATGCGTTCAAGAGGGATTTCTACCGGGGCGCTGCTTTGCCGCAAGAATATTCCTTCCGCACCGGACTTGAGGTTGGACGACATGGATGTGGCTTTCGGGATGCATGATGTTCTCTGACAATTTCCCTCTGTCAATCGCGCAGAAGGGTCTCCGGGCCGTGTAAAGCAGCGGGAATTGCAATATCACAAAGCGAAATTAAGCGATGAATGAATACAATGTGCTTAGCGCGGATAGTTTTGCAGGGCAAAATATGCGTTGCCCTCTCATGTTGTCTTTCTGAGCCCAAATCCCCATAGTCTCAGGATTGGTATCATATGTCACAATTCAAATGGAATATTGCCGCGAATTATTTTGGTCGCGGTTGGCTCGGCGTTACCAACCTTCTCTGCGTACCGCTGTATGCTAAATTCATGGGAGTGGAGTCCTACGGCCTGGTCGGTTTTTTTGGAGTCCTTCAGAGTTCATTTTTAATTCTCGAAATAGGCCTCTATACGACATTAAACAGAGAATTGGCCAGACTTGCAAAAGCGCAAGGAAGTGAAGAGGTCTCGCGAGATGTCGTGCGAACTTTGGAAACCATTTACTGGATGGGTTCCGTGTTGATTGCCGTAATAGTATATCTTATTGCTCCATATGTAGCCGTCCACTGGCTGAAGACGGAGCTACTTCCTACATCTACTCTTGAAACTGCCATAATGCTCATGGGAATTGCAATGGCGCTGGAAGGGCCACATGCTCTCTACAATAGCGGTCTCATGGGACTACAAAAGCAGGTGCTGGTGAACTGCATAAGCTCTGTTTTTATTACATTGAGGTGTTTTGGAGCGATAGCCGTCTTGTGGGGAGTATCACCCACAATTGAGGCCTATCTGTGGTGGCAGATTCCGGTGTCCGCGGCAAGGACCCTGACAACTGCCGTCTTTCTCCAGAAAAATATGCCCAGTATTGGCAGGCGCGCGCGCTTCGACAAGAGGCATTTCCGGGCTCTATGGAAGTTCTCTCTCGGGGTGAGTGGAGCGGCCATTCTCACCCTATTGCTTACTCAAGGCGATAAGATTCTGCTCAGCAAGATGTTGACGCTAGAAACGTTCGGTTATTACAACCTCGCTTGGGTCCTTGGGTTTAGTCTAGTCGGGTTATTGGTGGACCCAATAAAGGATGCTTCGTTCCCACGTTTCTCACAATTGGCAGAGGCGAATGAAATCAAAAGCATCGCGGACCTGTATCATCTGAGTTGCCAAGCCGCCACCGTGGTGCTTGCGCCTGTATCGTTGGTCGTGGTTTTTTTCGCTTACGACATTGTGCTTGCCTGGACCGGCATGCCGACCATGGCACAGAAGACGTGCTCCATACTTGAATTGCTTATAATCGGGATGGCGCTTAGAGGGCTCATGACCTTGCCAACCACACTTCAACTGGCCTACGGATGGACCAGACTGATGATTGGGATGAATGTAGTCGCTGTTATTATTTTCATGCCACTGGTTACGGTACTTGCCGTTTTCAAAGGTTCGCTGGGGGCCGCATCAGCTTGGGTGGTGCTTTACGCCGGGTATGTGTTTTTCGGAATCACATTGATGCATAGACGCATATTGAAGGGTGAAGAACGTACGTGGTACGTGAGCGATGTCGGCCTACCGTTGTTTTCAGCTCTGGCCGTGGTGTATTTGGGGCGTTGCCTGGCTCCAGACAAAATGACTATGGTGACCACATTGATGTACTTGGCGCTTGTGCTCATAGTCTCCATGGTGGCCGCATCCCTTGCAGGTCCCAAAATCCGGAAATTGGCACTCCGTTCCATGGGCGACGCATGGCGGTTTTTCTTCAAAAGAGGAGAAAGCCTTTCGGAAGCTGAATTTAAGGAAAATGCATGAGCTCACATTCCAGACTTATCAAGCGCTGCGAGCCGGTCCCTGACCAAAAGCCACAAAATTCCAACGTATTCGTGTATAGCTCTTTGGGTCAGTAATAGGCCGTTGCCATCGGGCCAGAAAGCCGCAGCCCATGACTCCGGTCGTTTCGCAAATGCCATGGGTACCGGAACGGGATTAAGATGAAGCCGCTTGAAAGTCAAGAGCGCTCGGGGCATGTGTCCGGCCCACGTAATCAAGGCAAAACGCTCTTTGCCGACCACGGATTTCAATCGTTCAGCTTGTTCGTGCGTGTCTCTCGCCTGCGTATCCCAATAGATCAGATTGTCCGGAAGCCCTGATTGGCGGGCCGCATCCACCAGTTTAGTGCCGCAATCTCCGGACGAGATTACGAGTCTGCTGCCGGGGATGCTTTTCCACACCTCCACTGCCTCAGCAAAATCCTGCAAAACCACCACGCTGCCAACATTCTGTCGGATTATGTCTTGACGGTCGGGAACGGGCCCTGCTCTAATTTCAAGGGGCCGAATGAGCAGGAAACCGGTCATGGGCAGAGCCGCGACAAGAAGCGACAGTGCTCCCGCTGAGATCAGAAAAAGACCGGCTACTTGTTTCGTTCTGAAAACCCATAAAAACCCCAAAAAGAGAAGTATCATAGCAAGGTATTTGGGATAGAATATTTGGCTGACGAGTTTCTTGAAATAAAACAGATCCCAATCCATTTTGCTCCCCTTTAGAGGTCGATTAGAAACGTGGCAGGACAAACGCGAGAGCAGTCTCGTGACTGGCCTTTTGCTCTAGGTTGTCACTAAGTCGTGTCGTCCGTCCTGATGGATGACAATTTTCGGCCCATTTAATAGCAGGTGCATTTGTAATGCATTACATCAACATCAATTTCAAAATTTGGGTCATTTTCTATCGCCGTCTATCTGTAATCAATTCCAGCAACAAACTTCGCCACATCTTAGGATCTATTCTATTTCACAGCATTGTACACGGTAAGTCAAGTCATTACCTGCGGACTATGCCTTCATTCAAAGGCTGCGAAGGGAGGACATAATGGACCCCATACGCAGCCGCTATCTCTGCCACCGCTCGATCCTGCCTGATGGCCTCTAGAGTGACTCGCTCCCTGAAATTCACGTCTCACCTCTTTCGCATACCACTCAATCAAAGCCTCTTCGTCATCGCCCGCCTATTTCTACATCGACAAAGTTGCTTTTTCCATTTTAGCTCGCTATCCAGTTCCTGGGGGACATTGTAGGTAGTTAAATGCATGGGGGACTCTGTCAAACAATGCCCTCCCGTGACCATGTGCTACTAATGCGCATCCCGGCGTGACTGATTGCTAGGCTGCAATTCTTCACGAATCGAAAAGCTCTTCAGTGTATCTAATTTTTCAGGCTGTTACGGTGGGGGAACAGGAATGAATTCCTAGAGAGTTCTAACAAGAGGCGCCGCCAGCAGATTCAAGTCGACTGAAACGAGATAGAGCGGCGAATCGAAATAGCGGTTTGCATCGCGGTTCAACGCGGAGTGTGCTGCTCTTGCAGCGTAGTCACAGAGAAATCGATTCAGTTCCGAATTGGGAGCGACGCGAGCCGCTATATTGATCACAAAAGGGGAAGGTCGGGATGCGCACCTGCAAAGGAAACA
>JACRDE010000456.1 GCA_016212935.1 Desulfomonile tiedjei
GTTGACGGATTGCGCAAGTGACTTTACTCTGACGGTACTGATTCCGTTTCGGAATTGTCTGCATGGAACGGGTGTTGTGCCTCCGGAGTAAGGTCATGTTCTGTCGTTCGTAGGGAAGTAGGGCAAGTGGCTAATACGAATTCGCAATCGAAGTAGCAAAATCGGAGAAACCCTTCTTGTAGTATGTGTTTCCCGGAACCCCATCCTACTGCTTTGAAAGTGCACTGGTATTAGACGGCGAAGTTGTACACTTTCGGGCGAACAGTATGAGGAGAAGAAGGCGGATGAGAACGGGATCTGCGGCTCAGTGGATGTCCATGTTAGCTCTCCTGGGTTTGGGGGCTGTTTTGATAGGCCCCTCTCAAGCTGCTGTTCCCACGAATGATGATTGCATTTCATGCCACGGCCGGCAGGGCTTGAAGTCACGCACAGGGAAAAGTCGATTCATTGATGCCAACAGCTTCGCCGGATCTGTTCACGGAGCGACGGGGATCGGATGCACGTCCTGCCACACTGGGATCAGCAGCTTTGCACCGGCCGCAAGAGTGCCCCATCGCATAGGAGTGGAACCGAAATGTGGCGAGTGTCACCAAGAGGTCTTTACGCAATACGCAAAGAGCCTCCACTTCCAGGCCTCCAAGAAGATCTGCTACGAGTGTCACAACCCTCATTACAGCAAATCTTTTCGGTTGATGAACGGGGAGGAACGCAAGGCCATCTGCCTGAAATGTCACGACGCGGCCATGACCCACCGATGGCTACCGCATATGAACCTTCATTTCACCTACCTGGAATGCACCTCATGCCACGCGCTGAACGCCGAGATGGGGATGGTGCTCCATCTCGTGGACAAAACAGACGGATCCACCGAGAAGCGCCTGAGCTATAACCAAATTGAGCCGTTCGTGGAAAAGGGTAAAATCGGGCTTTTTGAGACGCTCGACCGAGACCGAAGCGGGGCCATCTCCAGCGCGGAATTGCAGGTTCTCATGGACCGATTGCAACAGCATGGAATTCAGGGAGCGGCCCTTGAGCCTCGCATTGTGGTTTTCAAACCCACCCACATCTTCTCATCGAGAGGAGAGCGGACCAGAGACTGCACTCTCTGTCATTCCGCTACTGCTACATTCTATTCCAAAATACTGTTGTGGCTTCCGGAAATGAATGGAGGTTATCGAGCTTTTCCGCTTGAGAAGGACGTCCTTGTTAGTCGCGGGCTACAATCCTACCTGGAGCAGGTTTATCTGGTCGGCGAATCCAGGATCAGGAGAGAGGACTTGAGAGAGGTGCTGTCAGTGGCCCGGAGGATTGGATTCAAATGGATAGACCTGGTCGGCCTGTTTGTCGTGGTCTTCTGTCTCGCCGCCGTCTGTTTTCATTCCTGGCTTATGCTATTGACTAGACGCCTGAGAAGAGGCCCTCGGTCTGCGGTGTACCTGCCGGACAGTCCGGTTCCATTGAAGGTCTGGCACTGGTTGCACGGACTGTGCGTCATTCTCCTTGCCGTGAGCGGGGTTCAGTTACGAATCCCGGATGTCTTGCCCATCTTCGGTAACTTTCTCAATGCAGTCAATCTGCATAATCTGTGCGGCATTATAGTGATAGTGGATTACACATTCTGGCTCTTTTACCATCTCTGGAAAAAAAGCTTTACCAGCCGGTTTCACATTTCACCGAAGGGTTTTTTCGGGGACATCGCAGAGATGCTCCATTACTACGGGTACCTGATCTTCGTCGGAGGGGCTTACCCGGCGAGAGGCGGCCACAGCTCTTCACTCGATCCTCTGGAACGGTTGTTCTTTTTGTGGATTATGGGAATCGTCTTGCCGTGCCAGATATTCACCGGTTTGTTGCTTTACGACGTGGAGAGAACCACGGTTATTGTCGGCGCCCTTGGAGGAATCCGTGCGGTGGATGCAATCCATGTTCTGTTCGCTTATCTGCTTATTTCTTCGGCGATCATTCACGTCTATCTGGGTACGCTCAAGAAGTACCGACGCGTGGCTGCCTGATCCTCTCATTGATTCTATCGAAGTACAATTCGAGTTTTGATTGTACAGTTGCGCCAAAAGTTCACATATCACGCCCACTGAATTCAGGACATTTTTCTTGGCACCGGCCATAACCGTTCAGAGCGACCTCGGCCTATCGGGCAGGGGCCGCAAAATTGAGGCGGCCTATGATTCCAATGCCCATTCACACCATCAGGCCGTCAAGTCGTCCAAGGCTGACCGACATTCCTGATAGTGACTTGCCATCCAGTACATAAAGCATATCGTGGGCAAAGAGTATTCTTATTGCGTGGTCTGGAGGGAGACCAAGCCAAAGCTTCAAAAAGACGCGGTTGATTCCTGCGTGCCCCACCACGAGTACAGGGTTGGAGTAGTCCGAAGAATTCAATTCGCGGATAAATGAACCTACGCGGTCTTCTGCATCCGAATAGCTTTCACCCCCCGGTGGCCTGTCGTACCACGTAGTTCTGATCGCAGTCCTACCTGGCTCTGCTTCTGTTCTGATTCTTCCTTCCCAAAGCCCGCAAGCGAGTTCGCACATGGCTGGTCGAGGCAGGACAGGGCAGTTGATATCCCTGGTGTAAATCTCGGCACTGGAGAGTGCACGACCTAGAGAACTGGAAAAAGCAACGCTGATCTTCTCGTTGACAATGCTCTTGGCCAGTAGCTTGGCCACCTGAATCCCTTCCGGTGTCAGCGGGGAATCAGAAGACCCCATAATGCGGCCTTCACGATTATCCCATGTTTCTCCATGACGAACCAATATCACTCTTTTCTTGCTATCCATTTTCCGTGCTCGTGGCCGTTTTGCGAAACAGCCTTGCTTCCTTCTGGTTATGTCGCTATTCTGTCACCCGAGTGCTCCATATGGAGATACCTTCCACTCCCTAAAATTTCAAGACCTGGGTAGGCTAATGAGTACACGGAAAGAGAGAGTCTTTGAACTTGCATGCACGTCCTTCGGTCTCGGACTATCACCTGTGGCTCCTGGAAGTGTGGGTAGCCTACCTGGCGTAGGAATTTTCATCCTTATAGCTTTTCTTGCCCCAAGGGATTATCATGCTGCTCTCATTGCCGCCGCTCTCCTGGTTTTTAGTTTCTTGACGGTCGTTCTTGGATCTTGGGCGGAAAAGCGCTGGAACGGAATAGATCCGAGATGTTTTGTATTGGACGAGTACGCTGGTTTTTTTCTCACAATACTGATTTTCAGGGTGGACAGCGTTCTTGCCACGGCCGTGTGGGGTTTTGTGATAACTCGAATCGCGGACATTATCAAACCGGCACCGGCAAGACAACTAGAACAAATTCCCGGGGGCTGGGGCA
>JACRDE010000457.1 GCA_016212935.1 Desulfomonile tiedjei
CTGCTGTTTGTGGGACTTGTGGGGACGGCTTTCGTACATTTGAGGAACCGACTGGGAAAACTGGAAGAATCACTTAAAGAGCAGGAGCGGAGACTCATGGAACTGGAAGGGGCGAAAGACGAGGAACTCGAATAAATTCTCGTAATTGAAGCAGTACCGGATTGAGCTGAATGTTAATAAAAGAAACGGAGACGATCGTACATGGAAGAGCAGGATAGTCTTGAAATGTGGATATCCACGGACGAATTGAAGGACACCGTGTTTTCTTTGCGGATTGTCAGCGGTTTTTTGGAAAAAGCGGAATCAGATCCCTTCTACTGGAAATGGATCATCATAATTTTCCATAACGCTCTTCAGACTTTTATGGTAGCCGTATTACATGATCGATGCAAGGTCGGTTCATCCAAAGGGAAGAGGAACAAGAAACTACTTCAAAAATGGAAAGACCTCCACGACCTGACTAGGCGTCGTAAGATACTCAGCGAAAAATTGGAAGATGTCTATATGGCGGATTTTATGGAGATATATGAAAATCTACAATCACTCAGGGTTGATGGCGTTACCCTCGATAAACCGTTTGAGCCGACTGAGAAGCAGGAAGAGAGCATTCGCGAACTTGTTTTCTGGAGAAACTATTTCGTGCATTTACTACCTGCCACTCGACTCTTGAACGCCTGGGAATATCTTAGACTGATGCCTCCTTGTGTTGAGTTTGCCGAATTTTTGACACAGGCACCCAGACTCTTAGTATTCGGGGATACGTGCAAGGAGGCAAGGGAATCAGTCTCGGCTTTGAAGAGTCAAATTGAATCGCTACGACAGAAATATATTGAGAAATATCCTCAACTGGGGGATATCGAATAAGTGTCGCCTCCTCATCGGGTTCAATGGACTAAATTTCCAGAGGATGGAATGCAACGCTTTCCCTCCCGATTTCGGCTCCTCTCCTTTCTTGATTACCGCCTCGATCATCTTCGGAATCGGTATCCCTCGACAACCCCGCCGATTTTCACCGGAGGCGTTACTCTCGCGACCCTCGCTCAGAGGGGTCCAGGCTCCGCGAAAGAGCCTTCTTTTTCCAAGGCTGTCGGGGATACCGTAGGAAGCGATGCACTCCGTTAAGAGCGTCCCAGCCACGATTGGATACGTGGTCGAGTTTTCTTGGGACCTTTACAGGTCTGCCCGAACTCCAGGTTCCTCGATCTCTGTCCTGGGCAGAATCGCCTCCCTTGTGGAGCGTTATTCGTTTACTTCTACCTCTATGTGACGTGACCTATTACAGGCGGCTCTCAGCAGCCGATCAAAGACCTTCTTCAAGCCATCCTCCGAGAGACCGTATTTTTTCATCAGTTCCGCGTCGGGTATCCCGCTTTTGAGATCTGCCGTGATCTCACTCACCGATATGCTCCGCTTCATTGAACCAAAGCCCCCGCTGCGGACATCACTTTCCCTTGTCCGCCCCAACCCTGCTCTCGATGAACTTCCACAAATCGCTCACGACTTTCACAGACCAACCGTCAGTCGCTAGTCTTACAGGACTGACCATAAGTCTCTGCGCGGCAGCCACCCCAGTGGTGGCCCAATCTCCTATACCGGACTGAACAGAAAACTCATGAGGTTTTCTCGTTATCGTGACATTGAACGCCATTGAGACTCCGGCGAGCTGACGCCAGCCCTCAGTCTTCCTTGCTTGCACAAGCCAAGTCCCGGACTTGAACCAAGTTGCGGACTTGCCGGAGGATTGGGTCTCATAGCCCTTATCCCTGAACCATGCCTCGATGTCCTTCGCTAGCGTTGCCGCGTCGCAACTCTTGGTCTTGAACGTCTTCTTATCGGGGATCGCTAAGCCTGATGATTCGGCCCAGGCTACACTGACGGTCAGAAGAAAAAGAGCGGCAAACAGACAGACAAGTTTTTTCATTTTCTTCTCCGTTCGGCTCCGGCAAGATCCGCTCGGTTGCCCAGTGGATTCACTTTGCTCCCTTCTCCTTCAGGAGCTTCACTACCTTCGCATGCTTCTGTTTCTCGGCTATGCTGAGAGCCGTATCCCCATTCCCGACACTGAAACCGACAAGAGACCAAGGCTTCGACTTGGCATTGGGGTCAGCCCCCCCGTCCAGCAGGAGCTTCACCACATCCAGATGCCCTCCATGAGCTGCGTACATCAGGGGCGTTATGCCGTTCGTGGCACTCGCGTTCACATTCGCCCCCTTGGGTCCGAACCAGGAGCCGAGGAGACTGGGCTTCAAGAGGAGTTTGACCATCTCTCGATCTCCTTTTGCTGCGGCAAAACAGAGAGCCGTGAATCCTTCGTTGTCCTTTGCCTCGATATCTGACTTGTTCTTCAACAGGAGGTTTCCGCACTCAGTGTGTCCTCCAAGACACGCGAGCATGAGCGGTGTGGCTCCGCCTTTCCCCCTGCTGTTAGGGTCCGCTCCGTCCTTCAAGAGCTGACTCACACCATCCACCTTTCCTTCAGACGCCGCTTTCAGCAGACTCTCGGACTTCTCCTTCGGTGAAAGTGCCTTTTTTACGTCCGCAGCAGTCTTGGAGACCTGTTTCTCTACGTACGATTTGAAGTAGCCCAGCACCCAATCATCAGCCGCTCCAGCCGAAGAAAAGGGTATGGAGCCGAAAACCAGGATTGACAAACCGAAGACCAGGAATCGGAAAGCCAGCCCTCTATCCGGCAGTCCAAGACTCAATGGGAGCATTATGACAACCTCCTATTCTTCCTTCGCAAGAAACCACATGAGACTCATTTCCATCCCTGCTGGAATAAGCGATTTCCCTCTTCCATCACTGCCCAGAGACTTTTGAGCCAGGTCTCCACGGCGTCCACATCGGATTTGCTCGTGCCGAGCAGTGACGCCACGTCGTAAACCTTGGTTCGTTCCGTTTCCGTGAAATCACCGTCGAGATGCCCCAAGACGATGCAGTCCCTAATGATCGTCATACAGGTGGGTCGAGACATCTCCACACTACTCAGGAAGCCGAGGTCGTGTTCCGAGTGCCGCCAGTAATCTTCCGGGTTAAGGGAAAGCACCTGAGCTTGAACATTGATGAATTCCCGTTCCTTTTCGTGGACTTCTCCATCTGCGGACGCCACGGCAATGATCGTCCTGAGATACGAAGGTCCATCAATATCCGCGGCGGCTGTGAGATCGCTGCTATTGAGCATCAGTCCTTACCTCCTGCTGTTGCGAGAGTTTCTCAACGGTTCCAAAGGCGTATTCGTAAGAGATGAATCCGCCCTCAACTCCTGCAAGGAGTTCGGTACAGTCACTCTGCGAAATCCGATTGTTCCTCACGAGGAGCTGGAGGGATTCCACAAGTCCCTTGAATTTCTCCTCCACAACCCCGGTCTTTTCGGCAGCAGCGATTCGCTTTTCGATCTCCTCGTGGAGGTCATTCATATTCATCTCTTTAATGACATCGGCCCTGGCTCCGCTCCTGATGAGTTTGCTCACTCCATAACCTATCGCTGCGGCAGCGGCGGCACTGCCAATGACCCATCCTACCGGTGTGGTCGTAACCAGTACCCCTCCAACAATGCTTCCCAAGGTGGAAGAGCCGAGCAGTGTCGTTATTCCAAGGGCTGCTGCGATTGACCCGGACGCTGCTGCACCTGCGGCTGCCCCTAAACCGGTTGCTCCAAGGGAACCCAGGATACCGATCCGATCTTTGGGACTTTGCTTCATCTTCTCAAGAGCCTGAATGTACTCATCCGTGGTGAGTTCAGGCATTTTGAAATCGTCTTGTTGGACAGGCGGTTCGGGTTGTCTGACAGTGACATCAACGACGGTCATAGTGATGCTCGCGGCTCCAGTTTCCCCCGATGTAGGGGTCTCCCGCCCAGCGACCGGTTTCACAACGGCATGAACCACCTCGGCTTCAACAACACTGGGTGGAGCAGCGATCTCAGAGACAGGTACTTCTTTTCTCTTTTCTGGAATCGGCTCGGCAACTGTGCTTTCCACGGGCGCATGGGTGGATTGCTCGCTCGTTGTGCCGGATGCTGTTACTGGTCTCAGTGCCGGACCTTGCTCGATGCTTTCAAGAAGGGCCTGGACAATTTCCTTTTTTCCCCATCGCTGCGCCATTTTCAGGGCTGAATCACCACTCGGCGTTTCCACTTTCGGATCAGCCCCGTATTGGAGGAGCAGATTCACGATCTTAAACCGACCCGTCATAGACGCCGACATGAGAGGAGTCTTTCCCTCATTGTCGCGGGAGTTCGGGTCCGCCCCTCTGTTCAAAAGAGATTCTGCAATATCTGATTTTCCATCGGCGCAGGCGTGCCTCAGGAACGTTTTCCCATCCTTGTCAATGGATTCTAAGGGGACTCCTTGATCGAGAAGTTCCCCCATCTTTTGAAGACTGAATACTCTCGTGGAGCCTGTGTATTGCTCTCCCATTTCTCTACCCCTTCCAGACCGAGGAAGATCTCGCCCTATCGCAGACAGAAAAGAGATTCTGTCCATCCCTGGAAAGAGTCTCTGAAGGGGAAAACAGGGCAATGGCAAAATATCGTCTTCCCTGTCCCCGCCTGAGAGACCAGTGATTTAAGCCGTGAAATATTCCTTGAGACCCAAAAAGATGGCTGCCAGCAACTTGAAGAATTCCTTAGCCATCGTGATCACGTCCTCAGCAATCGCCATCTTGCCGTCTCCGAGTATCTGTCCATCTGACTTCTTGTCTACGCGATGACCCGCCAACCCTCCAATGACGATTCCGAGGGCGGTTGCGATTGGAGCTAAAAATGGCCCGATGAATGGCACCAGGCTCGTTAAGGCTCCTATTGCGCCCCCGATTGCCATTCCGATAACCATGTTGGGATTTCTCTCAACCCACTCCCAAATCTTCATCAGAATGATCTTTCCGATCTGGATGACCTCACCGGCGACGACCTTCGTTTCCTCCCACAACCATTCGAGCCTTGTCACGATCTCTTGTGGCAGGTTTTTATTGGTGAACCTGGTGATCAGGTCCAATTTGTTCATCTGCAAGGCTTGTGCGTTAAGAAGTCCCAACTTGAGCTGGGCAGTACCGGCAGGCAAAACCTCAACCATAACCTCAGCCATAGCACCCTCCTTAGAGAAATAAATCTGAAGGTGAGAATGCCTTTGGAATCCTCACCTATTGAGAATCTCCGTTACTTTCCTCCATACGCCCTCAAGAGTTCCGCTACCTCCGGGTGTCCCCCATACTCGGCGGCACCCAGGACGGTTCCTCCATCCTTGGTCTTCGCATTTGGATTCGCTCCGTTTTGGAGCAGGATTTCCACGACTTCGTAGTGACCATTCAAAGCGGCAATCATCAGGGGAGTCAGTCCATTCTTAGTTTTGACGTTGACCTCTCCGCTTCGCTCAGCCAGGAGCCTTACGGCATCGGCTCTGCCTTCGGAGGCAGCCATAATGAGAGCCGTCAGCCCCTCCATGTTTTTCTTGTTAATGGCGGCCCCCCTTTGAA
>JACRDE010000458.1 GCA_016212935.1 Desulfomonile tiedjei
GAGGTGTGTTTCCAAATCTGCTGTGTCCTCGATTCGCAATTGCACCGTGGTCCAGCAGAAGCCGGGCGATTGCGTCGTCACCGGTGTAGCATGCCCACATCAAGGCATTGACTCCAGAGCGGCTTCTCGCATTGGGATTGGATCGCTGTTTGAGGAGAAACTCCGCAGATGCCGCTTTTCTGGCACGAACCGCCCAGATCAACGGCGTGCTTCCAGATTGGTCACGAGCTTGTACGTCCGATCCTTTCTTGAGGAGCAGTTCCATGACCTCCAAATGGCCTCTATTTGCCGCCCAGAACAGAGCGGTGCTCCCGTATCTGCTATCCTTTGCGTCGATCCGCGCGCCGAATTTGAGCAGCGAATTCACCACTTCCATGTTCCCGTTGAAAGCAGCCCAGAACAATGGGGTGTGGCCGGCGTGATTCACGGCGTTAACGTTCGCACCCTTGGCCAGGAGGAACTTTACGACATTCTCATGCCCCTTATAACAAGCCCAGAAAAGGCCTGAATTGCCGAATCGGGATTTGGCGTTGATGTCCGCACCATGCTCGAGGAGGAGGTTCACCACTCTGATGGCCCCACCGCTGCACGCGTAGATCAGGGCTGTCTTACCGTGCCGGTCGCGGAGGTTAACATCAGCCCCTCGCGTAAGAAGGATTTCGACGGCCGTTCTGTGCCCTGCCCTAGAAGCCAGTATCAAAGCGGTAAACCCGAAAACGTTTGTAGCATTGATATCCACGCCATGGCTCAATAACTGCTCAACAACCTCTGCGTGACCTCGAAACGCAGCCCACAGTAAAGGCGTTGTTCCATATCTATTGCGGAGATTAGAGTCCGCTCCTCTGGAGAAGAGTAAATCAACCACCTCATGATTACCGTTGTACGCAGCCCAGAACAAAGCTGAACAGCCTTGCTTGTGATCTTGTGCGTTTATCGGAGCTCCGCGCTCCAGAAGCAGATCAACGAGTTCCAGGTCCCCATTCCTGGCAGCAACAATCAGTGGACTATTACCTGAAGCGTCTTCACAATCCGGTTCAGCCCCTCTGTCCAGGAGCATCTCCGTCAGCTCATGGTGACCGGAAGCCGCAGCCAGAATGAGCGCAGCCCTGTTGTAAGTGTCTCCGGAATGGACGTGCGCGTCCAGACCAAGCAATAGTTCGACGAGTTCCGAGTATCCCTGCTTTATTGCCCACGCCAAGGGAGTGTTTCCCTCCCTGTCCGGGGTGTTTATCCGAGCACCTTGCTGCCACAGAAGATCAACTACCTTTGAGTGTCCCCACAAACACGCTTTGAGTAGAGCGCTTTCTCCGTCGGAATTCACAAGGTTGACTGCAGCGCCCCGCTTAAGCAGTAATTTGACGACATCCAGGTGCCCGCCAAGCGCAGCCTCCATAAGGGCTGAATTTCCCGCGGAGTCGGTCTGATTAGCGTCAGCACCGGAATCCAGCATTAGTTCCACGATGTCCAGATTTCCGGCTAGCGCCGATACCAATAGGGGCTTGACGCCCTCCGACCCGGTATTCACGTTCGTGCCCTTTGCAATGAGCTCTCGAACCTGGACCAGGTTTCCCATGCGAGCGGCTTTTACGAGTTTGTCTTCCATTTGATCTATCGCCAGTCCTGAAATAGCTCCGGGAAAAACATCACGGAATCTGTTTGCCTGCAAGTTTGATCGGCCGAATCCAGGGCCTTCCGGTCTTTTCTGACCAGAATAATAGAGATCATCACCGGTATTCGTACCGGTCTTTTCTTCGTCGAAACTCATCAGATTCTTGGTCTTTTGAGATATTATACCATGTTTATTCCTTTTTTTGTAGTGGTTCCAAAATTTTTATCTGATTCTGGGGCGTTCCGCGCGAATCAGAAACAAAGACGAAGTTCGTGCGCAATGAATTCGTATATTTTATGAAAACAAGATGCGCGAAATTCCGATGGAACCACAATCACAGGGCAGGCAATTGAAAAAAAACATCGAAAATGCATTGAAAAATCTGCAGCAGATATATAAGATTCAAATTACTCTTACCCGCATTATAGTAACATTACGCTTTTGTCTGTCTATCGGCCGATATTTGTGGTGCGGAGAAGCTGACAATTGTAAGCTTGCAAATTTTCGTGCTGTTGTTCTTGAAGATTGACCGGTCCTTCCCTTCTGTTAATCATAGCGAGGCGTGGCATGGATAAGCAGACTTATCAGGAGTTAGAAAGACGAGTTCAGGAATTGGCTGGGACGGAAAGCAAACTACGCGAACTCGAGAATACTTACCGTTGCCTGGAAGAGTGTTTGGCTGAAGCACAAGTAATGTGCGATCTCGGCAGCAATGCGAGTAACATGAACTCAACCTTTGAGCAAGTCTTCGATTCGAAAGTTGAAGAAATCCAGGGCCGTACTATTCCCGACATTGCTCGTGAAGAGAAAGCGCTCACTACCGGCAGTATCCGTGCAGCGCTTGCAGGAAAAGCAAAGCCTTTAATGACGCGGCGCTTTACAAAGGACGGCGAGGCCTTGGATGTAACCATCACCGGAGCGAGGTTCTATGATTCTGAACGAAATGCCGCTGGGCTCATCGCGATACTGCGCAATGTCACCGGTACCCACGATCTCGAAGCCGCCAGCAAAAAGGGGTTGGGTAAGAGCCTCAGCCGAAGGCAATATCAAAAGCTTTTTCAAAGGCATTCTGAGGGATTGGCCATTGTTGATTTCAAGGGAACCTGTTTTCAAATCAATAGTCGCCTCGCTTCGATAGTCGGCCTGAAGGGGCGAGACATTCACTCGTTGAGGGAGTGGCGCCAAATTGAGCAACTGAAGCAACTCTTCGATAACCCATTCTTATGGAAGCTTACCCACAGACACGGCCGAATCAGGAATTATGAAACGCCATACATCAAACCAGATGGAACCCAGATATGGCTTCTCATGCACGGATCACTATTGAAGACCGACTCGGACGGCAATCGCACTATGATGTTATCCGTCGCGGACGTCACGCGGCGCAAACGAAACGCAGAACAAGCGGACAGAAGCAGCCGGCTGCTCACAGCCTACTGTGCCTGTCTGGAGAATGAATTGACCGAAAGAATCAGAGATGTAGAAGTATCGAGAAACGACCTTGCGAAGCACATCCTGAACCTTGAGAAGGTCAATGACGCCATGAGAACCATGATGACCAGAGTTCAGGAACAGAAAAAAGAACTGCAAACCAGAATACATCACAATTTGAGCCTAACTGTTTTACCGTTGATCGAGTACTTGCGTGAAGCGAAAATGCCGGAGTCCGGTGCACATATGCTCGACGTCCTGGAGTTCAATATTCATCACATAACTTCTCAATTCGGAGTGAAGATCCTAAATCATCATGTCAAGTTGAGTCCCAGGGAAATTCAAATTTGCCACATGATGAGAGCTGGCAAGGATTCGAGAGAGATTGCGGAGTCTCTGGGACTCACTTACGAAACGGTGATCGTCCATCGGAAAAACATAAGGAAAAAGCTCGGATTGAACAGAAAGAGACAAAACCTTGCGGGTTACATCAAAGAACACATGTGATATTGTATAGGATTTATGCAAATAGCAGAGGCCCAACCCTCGTCATGTGATTTCATACCGATGCGTAGTTAAATCAGTGACTTCACTGATGTGCCGTAATTATGGATTTGAGAGTGTCCAAAGACTTCTTTGAAGCCATGCACAGTGGCTCACACAGTGGAGCGATTCACAATATCGACTCGAATCCGAGTTCAGCCTCATTTCACAACTCATCGGAAGTCGGATCTCGGCTAGTCTCTTTTTTGCAGCCGCCAGATTTCGTTTGTTCCTATACGAGTTTCAAGTCCGCAAGATAGTATAGCTTAGGCATGCAATGGGTATTTTATATACCCAATATACGGTATACTTTCTATTATTGACACGGAGCCTCACAGACTCCAATATGAATATACACCAATTCGCAGTCAGGCGAGAACCTAGATAAGCCGACGGCCGAGACTAACACCTCGGATCGCAGGTTTTACCTGTCCAAGAGAATTGTTGGCAAAGTATTTTGGCGGGGGAGCTGGCCCGCGCAGTTGACCGAAGCCGCCTACTCCTGTTCACGCGTATAGAAAAAAATCTACAGAGGATTGTCATAGAAACCGGCAGACAACATTCTCAAGTGAGAGGCTGAGACAAACTCACCGGCTAAAGTGCCCATGTTGCCATGCAACCGTTGGCTCGTTTTGATCCTAGCGGGGAAGAGTATAAGTCTCCAAGGCAGTTCGACATAAACTCAGTCGGAAACCGGTGAGGGATGCATATCATAGTCTAACCGGGGCTTCTGAGTCGAATCTGACCTGAATTCAGTTACTGGGGGGCACTGTGCTGAACGTCGTCAGTCCGGATGATCAATGCAATCGGTTACGTATGAAACAGAGATCTAAATCCTATTCGCCAGAGATTGCTGCGCACCCCAGGCTGGCGGCATCGCAGGCGGTCGGTTCTTCCAAGGCATTGAAAAGGTTAGTTGTCGCAACGAAAAACCCTACGAAACCAGAGATCACGAAGAATCCTTTGTTCTTGGCCGCATCAAGAGGTCGCACTGATTCTCTAATGCGATTAATCGATAGTGGCGTGGATCTGGACATTCAAAGCGAGGACGGCAAGACAGCTTTGATGGAAGCCTGCTTATGGCGGCAATCTGATGCTGCCCAGATGCTCTTGGATGCTGGGGCTTCGGTCGGCATAGTCGATCACGATGGGAGAGCTGCATTAACCCACGCGGCATTCTGGGGGCATGTAGAAATAGTAGAAATGCTTCTGCGCCACAGCGCTGATCCCAATCATCCCGATAGTTGGGGATACGCACCGTTACACTGGGCGGCAGGTAGGGGGCATACGTTAGCAACAAAAGCCCTGCTGGATTTTGGCGCGCACGCAGATGCACGCAATAAAGACCTTGAGACCCCCCTTATGAAAGCCTGCTTCGCAGGGCATGTGAAAACGACGGACCTGCTCCTTCAACGGGGGGCCGACGGCAACGCGATGGATCGTTCGGGAGACACCCCATTGCTGAAGGCCATTGCCGGTCGACACGCCAAAACCACCGAACTTCTCATAAAAACCGGATTAAATGTTAGCGTTCAGAACCGCTCGGGCGACACTCCCTTAATAGCGGCTTCACATCAAGGTCTGACCGGCATTATCCCGCTACTGCTGGTGTCGGGAGCCGAAATTGATCATCAAACCAAGTTCGGCAACACGGCGCTAATGCGCGCAAGTTACGGAGGTTGGTACGAGACGGTCAAGATATTGATTGAGAGCGGAGCGGATCTGGATCTGTCAAACAAGTATGGAAATTCGGCGCTCATAGAGGCTTGCCTCGGGGGACAAGCGGAAGTAGCCAGACTGTTGTTGGCAGCAGGAGCGAATATTGAAAGTCTCGATGAAGAAGGCAGAAGCGCTTTGATGTTTGCGTCTTCATCAGGCCTCCCGGAGCTGGTTTCGCTACTTTTGGAGTGGGGAGCAGACGTCCACGCCAGAGACCGCAATAGCGACACAGCTCTGGACTGGGCATATGCCGAATACAATGCTGACGTTGTAGAATTATTATTAAGAGCCGAATCCCTGTCAAAAATGGACCCGGACGAAATTCCTGATCAAGCTACTCTCGGTCGCTCTTCCCAACGGTATCTGGACATCGTGGACGGGACGGACAGGAACGGGCAGACTCCTTTGATAATGGCAGCGGAAAAAGGGGATCTGGACTGGGTGGACTACCTTCTTGCAAGTGGCGCACAAATAAACACTGCGGATCGCTTGGGAGACACGGCCTTGATGAAAGCGGCTTCAAAAGGTTACATCAGGGTTGTCGAACGCCTTCTGTCCGCGTGGGCAGCCGTCCATCTCGCCAATCGATACGGAAATACCGCACTTATGAGGGCCGCATACAAGGGAAACATAAGAATTACTAAACTACTTCTCGCCAGTGGCGCAGACATGACGTCGAAGAATCGGGAAGGCAGCACTGCCCTGGAATTCGCAGCATTCAAGAATCATTTGTCCATCACGAAGTTGTTTGTGGAAAAAGGCGCGGACATCAACGCCCCTGATGCCTACGGAGATACTCCGCTGATCAAGTCCGCTGCCATGGGACATGTGCGCGTGGTCCGGTTTCTGTTGGAAGGGGGAGCGGACGCAAACACAAGAAACCGTCTCGGAAACACTGCCCTGATAAGAGCGGCATCCAATGGTCACATGGGAGTGGTCAAGACGCTCATGGCTTCACGGGCAGACATCCGCGCCAAGAACATTTACGGACACGACGCTATGTCTAAAGCGTCCCTGAAAGGGCACCAGGCAATCGCCAAGCTGCTTGTGTCGGGAGGCGCAGACACCATCAGCATGAGCGAGGATCCTACAACAAGTCTCACGTCAATAGGGAAGCCTGAATACGCAGAATTCTTCAGACTGTTGCGGAATGCCGATGAAAAAACCGGGGACCAGTGGGATGGGCTTCTAGCTATACTCAGAAACGCTGACTCCGATATGCTGGAGTCGCTTATAACCCAGGGTGCAGATATAGTCGCGGACAACAAGCTGCGCGACGTAATGTTGGTGCTTGCCGCCAGAGCGGGTAAGGCTCATCTGGTGCGCATGCTTGTAGAGCGCGGGGCGGGCTCGGATGTCCCCGGAGTGCTGGAAAGCGGGTTGCTGCTTGCGTGCGCTCGGGGGCATTGCCAAGCAGCTGAAGTCCTGATCAATGCGGGGGCATCACCCAACGCCACCAGGAACAAGTCTGGTAAATCGGCGTTGATGAAGGCGGCCGGCGCCGGACACAGAGACGTTGTAGAACTCCTCTTGAGAAACGGGGCTGACACGGCCTACAGGAACAGCAGTGGAAACACGGCTCTTATGAGAGCAGCATACAAAGGGTATGAGGACGTGGTGAAAGTCCTGGTCCGCGCGGGTTCGCAGATCACGACCGAAAACAGCTACGGGCATTCGGCAATTGTCTTGGCGGCAACCGCCGGGCACACGCACATTGCGACGTTCCTCAGGGCTATGAGTTCGTCAGGAGTGACTGGCGATTGATTCGCAATTGATGACTTTCAACTGGCAGCGAAGTCTCTCGGTCCGAGAAAAAAGGGGCGAACAGGCTGATGGAGGGGACGATGAGCGTCGGGGGGGCGATTGCTCATCAGGGGAGCCATCAGCCTGTCGAACAGAATTTAGAATGCATATGCGGTTGCAGCATATCAAGGTCAATAGCATGTAGTCAAAGGATTTCTTTCTACCCGCTGGTTCATTCGATTACTCGGTCCGAATGACGAATCCAGGCTAGTACCATTTCGCTTTCAAATATGTAAAATCGGGGAGGCACTTCTTGCAGGAAGTTCCTCCCCGAACCCCACCTCAAAAACTTTTAGCACTCGCCGGAACCCCGATTTCCTGAAAGGAAAATTGGGGTTCCGGCAAATGATAGATGTTTCTGGAAGGGGGTTTGGGAGGAAACTCTTTACTAAAGAGGGTCCCCCCAATCTTGCTTCTTTGAATGCGCATTAGCATTAGCGCTGCTCAGCAAATATCCTAAAGGAATCATGTTCGCGCGGATTTGGGCGGGCTCACCAGAGCGTATCCATCCAGAACGACTGATCCCGCCTGATTCGTGCAACTAGTTCTGAGGCTTACCCGATTTTTTTCCGTGTTGATCTCCACAATTTCAACCATTGCCGTTATCGTGTCCCCAATTTTTACAGGCGCAAGAAAATTCAGTTCCTGCTTGATGTAAATCGTGCCGGGCCCAGGTAATCGGTTGGCCATCACCGCTGAAATAAAACCTGCGGTGAGCAAGCCGTGGGCTACGCGAGTCTTGAAGAACGTGTTACGGGCATATTCTTCATTTATGTGGGCTGGGTTGAAATCTCCAGTGATTCCCGCATAGAGGTATATGTCCGATTCGGAGACAGTTTTTGAAAATTGAGCTGTGTCGCCCACATTGAGTTCACTTATGGTTTTTCCGATCATAGGGCTCCTTTCGGAGTTCTGCTCAGAACCATGACTTATGGCTCCAGATATCCTGTTCGAGGTTCTTCTTGTCTTCTTGACGCATCAGGTGAAGTGAGGCCTTCACTTTTGTCACGCCCGAACACCGGCGTGGATCTTATCGGCCCGGTCTCTGAACGCCTTAGCCTCCTCGGGTTTTCCTATGCCGCCATAGAATTCCGCAAGGTTCTCAAGACCCGTTGCAATCATAGGGTGGTCAGTCCCAAAGTTCTTTTCCAAAATGTCCTGAGCCCTCTTCATAAGGGTTTCAGCCTCTTCGTAATTTCCCATGCCAACCAGAGTGGAGGCCAGATTGTTCAGAGAAGACGCTACGTGCGGATGAAAGGGACCGAAAGCCTTCTCAGCAATTGCCAGCGACCTGCGGTAGAGCGGCTCGGCATCACGGAACCGGTTCTGGGATTCGTACATCCCGGCAAGGTTGTTGAGAGTTTCTCCCAACTCCTGATTGTCGGGACCGAACGCCTCCTCCTGAATGGTTATGGCCCTTTCATAATACGGTTTCGCGGCCGGGAGCCTTCCCATGGCCCGGTTCAGGGCAGCCAGATTCAGTAATGACGTCGCCACATCTGGATGCTTGGGACCGAGCGCTTTTTCAAGTATGGCTGTCGCCTTCTTGAAGAGCTCGTCTGCAGCAGCAAATTTTCCCTGCTCGAAAAATGCACCGGCTAGATTATTCAACGATGTGGCCACATCAGGGTGATTCTGTCCCAACGCCTTTATTCTTATTTCTAGAGCCCGCTTCCACAGAGGCTCGGCGTCAGCGTATCTGACCTTTGCCCGATACATTTCCGCAAGATTATTCAGACATCTCGCGACTCGAGGATCATCGGGGCCAAAGTCCTTTTCAGCCTCCTGCAAAGCTTGCTTCGCAGTGTCCATTGCCTCCTGATATTTTCCGCTCTGAAACAGTGCCACAGCTTGCTTGTTAAGATCTTCCCACATGATACAAACTCCTTCGACCATTTAACAACTAAACGTTACGTACGCACTTTATCGTTGTCTGTCAACGACAGTAACAAAGGGAATAGCTTCGCCAGGGTTTTCCGCAACGACTTATGTCGCGAGCTCAATTCTGTGGTAAGCGCGTCTTTGATGCGCGCTGGCATGAGCAAGACTAACAGCTCGGAAACATAGCCTAAACTACACATAACCCGGAGCTGAGGTAGCAATTGGGCCAGTAAGGGCAAAATTTTCGTTCGTTATTGTGAAAAAAATGTTGGACTCAGGAGCGGCGGATGGGTTATAAGGGGGGATCGACCCCTGAGTCGAAGCGGGGGCGTTTACGCGAAATATTTTCCAGCGATCGTTGGAAACACTAGTTCAAAACCAAACATCCGGAAACATAACGCGGCTCTAAAAGCAAGGAGGAATGAATCTTATGCCAAATCTTCTCGTTGACGAGCGCGATCAGAAATTCGTGCTTTATGAACAGCTCAAAGTAGATGAACTATGCGAGACACCAAAATTCGCCGAGTTCTCAAGAGAGATGTTCGACATGGTTCTCGACGCAGCTCAAAAGTTGGCCGAAAAAGAACTTGCGCCTACCAACAGCGATGGCGACGTCAAAGGACTTATTCTGGAAAACGGGCAAGTGAAGGTTCCCGAGTCCTTCCACGCGGCCTTTTCCCACTATTGCGAAGGCGGATGGGCGGCACTACCCATCGATCAGGATATGGGTGGCCAAGGTTTTCCGACTGCTCTGTACTGCGCCACAATGGAATTGTTTTGCTCAGCGAACATGGCCCTGATGATGTACCCGGGACTCACAATCGGAGCGGCTCGCCTCCTCGAAATATACGGTACCGAAGACCAACAGCGCACATACATGGACAAGATGTACTCTATGGAGTGGTGCGGAACCATGTGCCTTACCGAGCCTCAGGCCGGTAGCGATGTCGGGGCCCTTCGGACCAAGGCCGTGAAGAAACCGGATGGATCGTACTCCATCAACGGCAGCAAGATTTTTATATCAGCGGGAGATCACGACCTGGCCGAAAACATAATTCATATGGTGCTCGCTCGAATTGAAGGCGCCCCGGCTGGAACAAAAGGTATCAGCATATTCGTGGTCCCAAAGTACAGAATAGAAGGCGACGGCCTGGTGCCCAACGACGTTAGCTGTGTGGCAATAGAACACAAAATGGGAATTCACGGTTCAGCCACATCCGCCCTGAATTTCGGTGAAAACGACAATTGTGTAGGCTTCCTGTTGGGCGAAGAGAACCAGGGCATGAAAATCATGTTCAACATGATGAATGAAGCCCGCCTCTCTGTCGGAATGCAAGGTCTTTCTCAGGCCAGTGGTGCGTATATGCAGGCGTTGAGATACGCCAAAGAGCGTCTCCAGGGACCGGAAATTTCAACCATGAAAGATCCCATGGCCCCCAAGGTCCCGATTATTCAGCATCCGGATGTACGTAGAATGCTCATGTGGATGAAGAGCGTTACTGAAGGTATACGGGCCCTCCTGTATTACGCCGGATACTGCGAAGACAGAGTGAGAGTAGCGAAAACAGATGAAGAAGGCGCCAAGTATCAGGGCTTCCTTGACATACTTATCCCCATTTGCAAGGCGTGGAGCTCCGACATGGCTTTCAGGGTCACCGAAATGGCGATCCAGATCCACGGCGGATACGGCTACTGCCGAGAGTATCCGGTTGAGCAGTACATGCGAGACTCCAAAATCACATCAATATACGAAGGCACTAACGGAATACAAGCCCTCGATCTGGTCGGCCGCAAGCTGAGCTACCATCAGGGAGCGCTCTTCAAAAGCATCACCCTGGAAACCGGCAATCTGCTGAAAACCGCCAAAAAGAACTATCGCCTCAAAGACATCGTGGAACCCTTCGATGTCGCTCGCAAACAGCTCATCGAGGTGACTCGCTACTTTGGGTTGAAGAGCATTACAGAGGACTTCATGACTCCCATTCTGTATGCGACCCCCTATCTCGAGCTCTTCGGCGATGTGGCGGTTGGTTTCATGCTCCTGTGGCAGGCAGTGATCGCGGATCGCCGCCTCCAGGAGCTTTACGACGACGCGAAGGCCGACACCATCGAGAAAAAGGCCGAGCTGGTCAAAACCAACAGGAGCGCAGCTTTCTACAGAGGCAAGCTTGCATCCGCACAGTTTTTCGCCAACTCGATCCTTTCACTCGCGCCCGGAAAGGCTCGGGCCATCATGAGCGGCGAGCGGTCGGCTATTGATCTACCGGAAGAATCTTTCGCTCTATCCTAGGCCTGATTGGAGTTAGAAAATATGAAAGCAAGAAAAGTAGTCTTGGTGGACGCAATTAGAACAGCCTTCGGTCGCGCAGGAGAGAAGGGAATATTCTGGAACACCCGGGCCGACGACATGGTGGTCAAGGTGATCCGGGAGCTTCTCCGACGAAATCCGAAGGTCAAACCTGAAATGATAGAAGAAAATGCCTGGGGCGTATTCTGTCAGGAAAAGGATCAGGGGCTCACTCTCGGCCGCACGTCCGTGATATTGGCGGGCTTGCCCGACACCTGCGCAGGTTACTCCATAGACCGGATGTGCGCAGGCGGCATGAGCGCCATAACAACCGCAGCCTCCGCTGTTGCGCTGGGCGGCTGCGATGTGGCGATAGCCGGAGGAGTCGAACACATGGGTCATCATCCCATGGGTGCGACTGCGGACCCGAATCCGCGTTTCCTCACCGACAAGCTCGTGGACTCCAGTGCCATGAGCATGGGAGAGACGGCAGAGAATCTCCATGACATGTTTCCGGATATAACCAAGGAAATGGCGGACGAGTACTCCATAAACTGTCAGAAAAAGGCTGCTCAGGCAATCGAATCCGGGAAAATAGGTGAAATGATCGTTCCCATGACGGTTTACACGAAGAGCGGCTGGAGCGTGGCAGATAAGGACGAGCAACCCCGCCCTGAGACCACCATGGAAGGCCTTGCAAAGCTCAAGACTCCTTTCAGGGTAATGGGCAGGGTCACGGCCGGGAATTCATCCGGATTGAACGACGGCGCAGCGGGCTGCATCCTTATGACCAAGGACAAGGCCGAGGAATTGGGAATTCAACCAAAAATGGAGCTCAAGTCCTTCGCATATGCTGGAGTCAAGCCTGAAATCATGGGAATCGGTCCGATCCCGGCAACCCACAAGGCACTGCAAGTCGCCGGACTCACTATAGATGATATCGGTCTTGTGGAGCTCAACGAGGCCTTTGCGGTTCAGGCTGTGGCTTTCATGAAGGAATTCGGCCTGACATACCCGGACGATCCGAGGCTCAACATTTACGGTGGAGCCATCGCTTTCGGGCATCCTCTCGCTTCTTCGGGCATAAGGCTTGCCTGTCATCTGATGCATGGGTTTGCAGAGCATCCTGAAGTGAAATATGGGCTTACCACCATGTGCGTAGGCTTGGGCCAAGGTGGAACCGTAATTTGGAAGAACCTCCAGAGAGACGGCAAGCACGAGGGAAAAGAAGAGCCCAGGGACCAGGAAAAAGAGGAACACAAGGACAAGGATAAAAAGAAAAAGAAGGAGTAGCATCAGTGGCGTCGTCACTGAACCGGCACCATGCCGGAAAAGTCAATATAGAATCCGACTACACGGCGCCCTAGTGCAACGAAAGGAATCGTCATGCCCGAAGCACCTACTTTGTTTCATGTGACTACATATAATTCCCGCGTCGGGAAGATCGCCATTGTCACCATTGACAACGGCGAGGATTATAAGAAGCCCAACACATTTGATGAGAAGGCCTTGGCCTCACTGCATCAAGCCATAAACACAATCGAAGCCGACAAGGGCTACAAAGGTATGATGCTCTGCGGTAAGCACTATATCTTCGCCGCCGGAGCCGACCTTATGCAGGTCCCGTTCATTAACACATTCGAGCAGGGCCGCCAGATCGGTGCGGCCGGTCACGCTGCCATGAAGAGAATCATGGACCTCAAGATACCGACTCTGGCTGCGGTAAACGGCGCAGCCCTCGGCGGCGGTCTCGAAATATCCTTGTATTGCGATTACAGAACCGTATCCAAAGCTGTTCCTGCAATTGCTTTCCCCGAATGTTTCCTGGGATTGATCCCGGGCTGGGGCGGCTCAAGCCTGATTCCCCGCCTGATTGGGCCGGAAAAAGCTCTTGAGCTGATCGTTTACAATCCCATGAACCAGAACCGCATGATCGATGGAACCAAGGCATTCCAGTTGGGTATTGCCGACAGGCTCTTCGACTCCGTGGAATTCTTCGATGAATCCTTGGCCTTTCTGGAGAACATCATCGACGGCTCTGAGAAAATCGAACGGACCCCGCCTGACATGTCTCGCCTTCAGACTCATCTTGATGCCGCCAAGAATTTCCTGGACATGAGGGTTCACGGAGCCGCACCTGCTCCGTACAGGGCTATAGAGCTCATAAAGGGCGCTTGCGACCTGACGAAGAGCATTGACGAGTGCTTCGCGGAAGAAGACAAAGCGCTTGGCGATCTCATCAAGTCTCGCCAGTGCAAAGCCGGAGTATACAGTTTCGACCTGATTCAGCGCCGGGCGAAGAAGCCCGCGGGACGGCCCAAAGACCTGAAAGGGCGCCCCATAAAGAAGATCGGCATCATCGGCGCGGGTCTGATGGCCTCCCAATTTGCCTTGTTGTTCCTCCGGCGCTACGGTGTACCGGTTGTCATGAAGGACATAAAGCAGGAGTTCCTGGATAAAGGACTCGGCTACATCAAGGGCGAGCTGCAGGCTCAGGTGAGCAAAGGAAAACTGACTCAAGCCAAAGCCGACCACCTGTTCCACATCGTCATCGGGACGCTGGACTGGAATGACTTCGCTGACTGCGATTTCGTAATCGAAGCGGTTTTCGAAGAAATGCCGATCAAACAGGAAGTGTTCGCTCAGGCTGAAGAGGTAATTTCGCCGACCTGCATCCTGGCGACCAACACGTCAAGCCTCTCAATAACTGAAATGGCTTCCAAGCTGAAGAACCCCGAGCGTGTGGTGGGGTTCCATTTCTTCAATCCTGTGGCCATACTTCCGCTTCTTGAAATCATCAAAGGTGACCAGACTGATGACGTGACTCTTGCCACGGCGTTCGAGTGCGCGAAGAAAATCGGCAAGACAGCAATACTCGTCAAAGATTCTCCCGCGTTCCTGGTAAACAGGCTGCTCACCAGGTTCATGGGCGATTGCTTCCAGATAGTGGATGAGGGAGCGGATTTTATCCAGGTAGATGAAGCGGCCCTTATGCTTGGTTTACCTATGGCGCCGTTCGATTTGGTGGGGCTTGTCGGCCCTGCGGTCGCGTACCATGTAGGTGAGACCTGCCACAAAGCATGGCCGGACAGGTTCCCCACAAACGAGCACCTGAAAAAAATGGTGGAAGCGAAAATCCCCCAGATTTTCAGGGGCATGGGACCAGGCAAGCAGCTCGAACCGAAGGTAGCGGAAATCTGGGCAGACAAAGGTGACAAAGAGTTCGTGAAAGAGGAGATTCTCGACCGGCTCCTCACCAACCTCACGGAGGAAATCGACCTTATCCTCAAGGAAAAAGTCGTTTCCGATCCAAAAGACGTGGACACCGCCATGATCATGGGCGCCGGATGGCCCTTCTTTAACGGCGGCATCACCCTTTACCTGGATATGGTGGGTTACACGCCCAAAGTCCTACAAAAAGTGTTCTTCAGCATCTAGCATCATACCGATGCGCTTTCAAATCTGTGAGATTGGGGTAACCTTCTTTGGTTAAGAAGGTTACCCCGATTCTTCCTGGTTTGTATGCGAACAGGCATAGTCTATCGGCGATCAGGTACCCGATACTAGGATTTTGCGACCCAATTCAGTAATCTCTCGCCCGCGTGCTGTGCTCTTTACCGCCTCGAGCTGAAACAGGTACGGCTCAATTTCATTAGCGATTTCCTCTTTCCCGCAACTGAGCAATCTTGCCAGGGTGTCCATTCCACGCGGCCCTGCCTCAACGCATCGCAAGTACTGCTTGTCGTTTTCAGTCAGACCGTGCTCATCCACGTTCCACACCTTTGCCATCATTTTCTTCAGGCCGGCAACGGTCAGCGGATACTCGGACGATCTGAATTCATGATGCTTCATGAACTGGCTCGCTTTTTCTATTGCCGACCTCGGAACCAGACGGCCAATTTTCGCCAACCCGAGGCACAAATCAAGATCCACCTCATGCTTTTTTTCCGCCAAGGTCAGCTTTACTATCAATGCAACTTCTTCAATTGAATAAGGAACGAGATCTATCATTCTGAAGCGTGTCAAGAAAGGTCTGGGAAGCTTGCCTTTGTCGGTTGTTGCAAGCAGGAATGTGGCGTCTTTGAAATCCCCCACGTGCTCGCTCCCAAAGGCGCGACGCTCTTTAGGTTCAAATAGGTTGAGATAGGAATCAGCCTTTCTTTTCAGTTCATGGGCTTCATCAAGGAATAGTACAAGAGGAGGGTATTTGATATGCGGTTTGCCGGAATCATCCCCCAACTTCTTACACGGAATCTTCTTTGATTCCAGCGCAGTATCAATTATCGAAAGGAGATGGTTCAAGTCGCGTATCTGAGAAGCAGGAGCGTCTATCAATGGAGTACCGAGGGTCCTGGCAACGCGGCGTGCTAGTTCGGTCTTGCCGAGCCCACCCGGACCGCAGAGCATTATGTTCTCTGGCATACGTGGCGGCCTCTCTCTGAGAGCCAAGGTCAAATCCACTTTTAACTGATAGACAGCCCTATCATTTCCTACATAACCTTCAAACGCCATTTCAACTTCCGGCGGAAATGGAGGCCTGACATCTTCCACCTGCAGCTTCTCGCTGAAGTCGTTTGGAACAGAGGTATCCTCGACAGGACGGAAGACGGATAGAAAGCCGGAACTGCACTTGATTCCCTTCGCATATTCCAGCAGTGACATATATAGCAATACTTGGGCGATTTGCAGCTCGTACTGGCCCTGGCGTCCAAATTTGTATTCCCAAAGGTGAATCTCACCGGTGCGATGATCAAAGAAGACCGCATCCGGCCTTCCGCGCAGCCTGAGACGCCTGTCTCTGAAAGATAGGGTCGCATCCAGATCGGATTCCACATCCAGGAAAAAAGCCGAAGGTGAAAAACTCTCTGGTGTAATATTGATGAGTTTCTCACAAATCTTCTTCGTCCACAGTTTCATGCATTCCATCACAATGTCACTGGTCTGTATCCCGCTCTGATCTCCAAGTAGGCCGGACGACTGCACCAGCGAGATGAGTCTGTAATGAAAAAGTGAATTCCAGACAAAAGCATAAAACTCGTCGATTTTTTTTGCGTGCAGGCCTTGCCTTATGAAATCTGCCCCTTCCTGGCGAAAAAACGTAATTGCTTCCTTAATCCATAGGTGCAGGGTATTGCCGACGTCTATTGGTCCCAGGGCGGATCCCTTCCATTCTACTGGCAGCTGCTCTCCTATGGTCTGACGGTACGATGGAAGTTCTGCCGCCAAGCGCTCCTTGGCCTGGGATACGGTGAGCATCGGCATTCGCATGCCAGCGCGACCTCGGGCCGGATACTCGTTCAGACTGTCGAAAAGCGCCCCCAAAATCTTGGGCTCGATTCTGGATCTGATTTCAGGAGTTATCTGCAATTCATAGGTTTCGGCCTTGAGCATTTATCGTCTCCTGATTCCAAATCAGTATTCTGTTATGTTCCGGAAAGACATCCTCCTTGGGGTAAATATCGATAAGGCTACCGAGCGGTTCAGAGCGAAGAGCCGCTGAGAGAATTTCTCGAGAAAGGCGCTTCCTCCCGTGAGTGTAAATCCTGAAGAAGAGCCGTTCGTACGATAGCCACCCTTCAACTCGCATGATTGCTTCGATTTGCCTACATAAGTCCTCCGGCCCGGGAGGCGGAGGCGGACTGGGCCTACCTGTCTCTTTTCCCTCCAACACTTCTTGGATCAAGTGGGCGATCTCAATCCTGGCAATCCAATCCATACGGGACAAGCAGAACTGGATGTTGTCCCGGGTTGGCGCTGGTTCGGTCAAATCATTCTGATAGTCCCCTTGACGCACTCTTGCCAGAAGATGCCCCAGGACGTGAAGTGCTCTTACGTCTTTCAGACTCAGATGTACAAAAGTTTTGGTCTGGCGGAATTCATTCAGCAGGCGTTGCGTGACCTCACCTGAACATGGGACCCGGGCGTCCCTGACCAAAACGGTTTCTCTCGTCGACCTCACTATGTGTCTGAGGACGTTCGGAAATTTGGCGCCCTGCTGCACGTCATAATTGACTATCCGAATTCGCTCTTTGCCTCTCTCGTAAATCCTGTCTATGCCTTCGAATCTCTTTATTTCCATTCTGAGAGGCCCGTCGATAACCTGCCACTCTTGTTTGCCATGACCAATCAGTTGCATGAGCTCCGTGATGCGGTCCGCAACAAAAGCTGTGTCCACCTTTATCTCATCGTCCTTCAATCGACCGAGTAATTCCAAAAACTCTCTTTCCATCAACTCTGAGAGGCTTTTCGGATTGGCTTGCCTCTCCGTGGTGATCGTCTGGAATTCCTGTTCCGCAAGTTGTAAGAGTACTCGGGGCCGAGTGAAATCCTGTGACGTCAGTCGCTCAACGGTGGCCTCGATGAAAGGAAATATCGCGTCGATCTTATTGTGGCTGGCTCTGCAGGAATTCAGATTGGGTTCGCCGAGGCGTTTCAGAAGCAACTCGACTTGCTGCTCCCTGGATATCATGGACACGCTTGATACCCGAAAAACGGATTTTCCGTTCTCCACGATGCCGAATTTCTGAAGGCAGGGCTCGGAAAGATTGGTGCACCAAAGTTGGAATTTCTCCTCAAGGAGACTCACCACAATGTACCAGTTGACGCTGTTGTCCTTGAGATCCACCAACAGAGTCTCGATTTCTCTTATCTGCTCCGGCCTCGTCAGGGCATCCAACTGATCCAAGACCATAAGAATCGGGCCGGAATCTCTGGACAGCTTCCCGAGGACCTTGAAGAGATCCACTATTTCAGAATCGTCAAGTGGTCCATTCACGCCCAGAGTGCCATGATCACCATCCATTAGAGATTTCGTCCCACTCAACCATGTCAGACAAAGAGCGCGTTTTTCCGGGTCCAGTATTCGAAATAGTACCCTCAGGATATGATATGGGATTTCGATCCCTGGCATACCGTCCAGAGCTTCTTGAAATTCTTCAAAGACCCTAGCGTATTGAATGCGGGGGATCTGCCGCCAGTTCTTGTGAACTTGTTCTGCACTCAAGGCCCGAAAACGGGGGATTCGAGTCAGGAGCGAATACACTAATCTCACAATCTGAGAATACCCTCGTATGCCGCTGGCCTCCAGAACCGGCCTTTTCAGCCCGAAGATCACTTTCTTGAGGATATAGCGCTTTATCTCGCATGGTTCGGTGGGAAGAATCGGAGCGAAAGTGAAATGAGCATTCGGAAGACTTCTTCGGAGTCTTGCGAAGAGGTGGGACTTGCCTGTCCCGGGCGCTCCGATAACGAATCGAAGTCTGGTTTCGTGATTTCTACCTATTTCGTCGAGGTCCTTACTCAACTCCTGAAAACAATTCCGATTGATTGATTCTACATCGCAAAAGATCTCTTGCCCTTCAGCCCACATTTCGTTTTCGCCGATGGAGTTTCTTCCGAAAGGATTCAATAGAGCGAAGTCTCTCAAGGAATTCACCTCGCGGTCTTCTGGAGCCATCTCCAGTAATACAGTAATTCGCCTCGCTCGGTTCTAATGGCAATTTGCAGTTCCGCTGCGCTTACGGGTTCGGACATCCCATGCGGGATTAGCTCGATTATGCCGGA
>JACRDE010000459.1 GCA_016212935.1 Desulfomonile tiedjei
ATAGCACTGCTCTGTATCTTCATTTTCCAGCGGAAAATGAAGATACAGACAAATGCTAGAAATTCTTGGGATGGGGTTCGGGGAAACACTTCTTACAAGAAGGGTTTCCCCGATTTTACTTCTTTGATGGAGGGTTAGTATAAGGTGATTGTGCGATGCAGCCGCTATGGTCCGCCAAATTAGGGGGCAAGAGCGGCTAGTGAGCTGATTTTGTCAGCTGGCGAAGATTTTTCTTCTGTTTTCCCTATGATCCACCATGTAGAGCATTTTGGCAGCGCCTTTCAGTTCTTCCTCGAGCCGATCCAGCTTGTCGCGTTCGATGTCGAATGCCCTTATGTACACGTACCTGTAACCTTCTGGCGCTCTTTCGTAAGAGCCCAGAATGCTGCACAGCCTGGCGTCATATTTTCGGATGATGTCCGTGATTTCCTTGATTGACCCGGCCTTGTCCTCAACCAGGAATCCGAACAGCACACCTTTCTTGCTCAGACCGCTCAACGCTATTAGCGCCTTGAACAGATCTTTTTTTGTGATAATGCCTTTTATCTCGCCCTTTTCGTCTACCACCGGGCATCCTGAAATCTTGTTTTTCAAGAGGACTTCGGCTGTTTCTTCTATTGTGTGGTCCAACGGCACTGTTATGGGGTAACGGCTCATGATCGCGCCGACTTCCAGTCGAGAAATATGGTAGAGTATCTGTTGCATGTCCAGACGAGCCGCGTCCGAAGGTGAAGCTCGTTTCAAGTCGCGGTCTGTAACTATGCCCACCAGTTTTCCGTCTTCCAGGACCGGCATGAGGCTGATACTGTTTTCCATCACGATGTCGATGGCATGCTGCATCGTATCCGTGACATCAAGCGTGATGACGTTCTTGTTCATCCAATCCTTGACCAGCATGTTACTCCTCCTTGAAGGGGGGACGGCGTTAGTTTGGAATATAACCTGAAACCGATCTCACCCGATCAAAATAGTGATAACCGCCAATAGAGTTGGAAGAGTGCCAGCGCTTGACCTTGTCAGGAAGCCCTCCTGTCTGCCTCAGCCAATCTTTCCGCGAGACGCAGTTTTCGAGCTCTTGCTTCCTCGATTTTGGCCGAAAGCTCTTCCAGGTCGCAAGGCTTCATCAGGTGGTCAAAAGCGCCGGATCGCATGCCTTCCAGAGCGGACTCAAACGATGCATGCCCTGAAAGTAAGACCACTTCCACCGCAGGACAGCGCTTCTTGATTTCCTTGAGGGTCTGTATTCCGTCCATTCCAGCCATTTTGATGTCGAGCACCACCACATCGACTTCAGGATGCTCCGAAAGTGCTCTTAGCGCTTGTTGACCGGATTGCGCGGTGATTACTCTAAATCGCCGCTTCGAAAGACGCCTTTTCATCACCTGGAGGAAAGGTTCTTCGTCGTCCACAATCAGCAGTGTAGTGAGTGCCGTTCGCCTGCCTTCAGTCATAGTGCCGGGCTCTCGTCACATTTTTCATGTTGAGGTTCCTCCTAGTTCAGCCCCTACTACATGCGAAATACTTCTAAGCAAAGCACATGCCACTCCGACCCGACGATGCTCGCTAGAAGGAAAGAAAGAAAACAGTGACCCTCAGCGAATTTCCACTAACAATCTGAGAAGTCACACCGGCCGGTAATTGTCGGCAACTTTTACAGAGTGTAAAAGATGCCGGTCCCATGCTTGCGTGTTGTTACAGCAAACGATGTATGGATCATGCAGTGAGTTTGTAGCCTGAGAGCAGTTCGGAGAGCAATTTCGACATGTCCTCCAGACGCCTTGCTGCCGTTTCGAGTTGAGAAACCCCTGCAAGCACTTGCTGCATAGCTTGGTCAATGTTGGACATTGCCAGAGAAACCTGCTCGGCTCCAGCCGCTTGTTGTTGACTCGAAGCATCAACCATGCTGGCAGTCTGAGCCCAACCCTGGACACCCGTCGCGAGAGTTTGAATCGCGCCTCCCGCTATTTCAGCCTGCTGCACTCCGGCTGCTACCGCTTTGCTTCCCTGTTCCGTCGCCATGACAACAGCGCTGACCCATTTACGTGTGTCCTCCAAAATGCCCCGCACTTGTTCGGTGGAGTGCTTCGACTGATCGGCCAATGTTTTTATCTCATGCGCCACAACTGCAAAGCCCTTTCCGTGATCACCAGCGCGGGCCGCCTCAATAGATGCATTTACAGCCAGTAGATTTGATTGGTCTGCTATATCCTGCACGCTGGCAATTATGTCCTCAATCGCTTGACTATGCTCGCTGAGTCGCACGACAGTTTCTCCAATGGATTCCATTTGATCCCTTATGAGGCTCATCTTGCTCACAGTGTCATCGGTAGCCTTCTTGCCGTTCGTAGAAGTCTGTACTGCCTCATGCGCGCTTTGTGCAACTTCTTTGGCCTTTTCTCCAGCGACCTGCGCGGATTGTTTGACTTCCGCCGCTGTGGTAGCGCTTTCAGCCACCGCACTGGTGGTCTTGGACGTGCTGGCGACCACCTGCGCTGCGGTTGCGCTTATCTCCGAAGAAGCGGTAGATACAACGTTAGCTGCTTCGAGTACCTTACCAACTTGGCTCCTCAAGTTACTGAGCATGAGATGAACTGACTTAGCGAGGACACCTAATTCGTCATCTCTGTCTCTGCCTGGGATTTCAATGGAGAGATCCCCATTACTCGCTTTGGCCATCTGTCCTGAAAGCGCGATGACAGGCTTAGTTATGGTCTTTGCGGCGAAGAATGCTACTATTGCCACCGCCAGGGCGATGAGCGCTGCAGCCCCCATTATCTTCATGGCCAAGTTGCGGACAGGTTCCATTACCTCGGATTCATCAATTTCAACCAGCATCACCCAGTCGAAGTCCGCACCCAAGTCAGCGTTTTGCTTGATTCCCACTGGGGTGAAAAAAGAAAGCACACGCTCTCCCCGATAATCTTCTATGATTCTTACTTCTGATTTACCCTCAAGAGCGGCCTTAACTCCTTCTGTTTCGATCTTCTTTTTCAGTATAGTCGATGACTTCTCAAAGCGAGAATTGGATCGCATAAACCTATCCTGTCCTACGACATAGGCTTCAGCCGTTTTCCCTAAACCTTGAGCCTGGCTGAAGACGCGATTCACCCCTTCAGTGCCCAGTTTCACGATTAACAATCCGTCAATCTTGCCGTTCGCTGCCATGTGTGGTGCAGCTGCAAACGCCGTTGGAGCAGAACTAGGCTGATATTGCGCGAAATCCGCAAATGCCGGCTTGCCTGTTTTCATGACTCGATTCCAGACTCTCCCCAAACCACTGTCTTTTAGCGCTCCATTCTTGAGGTCCTCGGCGAAATCCGACTCTCTCTTCAATGTGTATACTACATGACCGTCAGGGCTTACCAAAAGCACGTCACGATATCCATTGTGCTGTCCATAGATTCTTTGCCATGCTGCAAGTGTGGTCTCGAGTTCGACCTCGATTTTCTTCCTGAGCTCAGTTTCAGCCTTATTGCCTTCCCTCGAAACGATCATATCCTTTTCACTGCGAGCTGCCACGAAATCGAAAACATTGTCAACCCCGTGGATTTGAGTCAAGAATTTTAGATCGAGCATAGCCTCTTCCAAGAGCTCGATTAACCCGTTTTTTCTGTCTTCTCCTGTAGCCAGAAGTTTATCGGAATACGAGGTGAGGAGGCTGTCCCGCGAAGCGTAGAAAGAGAGATAACCCACGATGCCTATGGGAATGACAGCTATCAGGATAAAATAAACCACGAACTTCACGGTTAGACTCTTACTGATGAATCGGGCCATCCTTCTTCTCTCCTCCAGTTTTCATGCGCAGCTCAATGTGCTTCGTTTGCGGGTTAAATGAGCCAAGAATCAAGTAACAGATTTGCAATGTTCAGGCCATATACATGGCCTGGAGAATACCGCGGGATAATGGCATG
>JACRDE010000045.1 GCA_016212935.1 Desulfomonile tiedjei
CGATCCAAACCCGGGAACCCAAGCGCAAATGAGGCAAGATCTCGGACTGGGCCGACACGAGCACACGTAGGACTTCCCCTGCGTCAATCTCCAACCTGACGCGGCCGTTTTCAGAAGATAGCCCAATCACAGTGCCCGTGTACGCATTGAGATTTCCGGGAGGCGGAGCTTCCAGAGAGACCTTGATGCGCTCTGGATCTATGGTCACAAGGTCTCCTTCAGAAACCGCCGAGGGCAGAGTCACCAGTATCCGTCCTGTGTAGAAGACTCGACCCGATTCCATAAGCTTTCCTCTAAAAAGATTATCCGGAGGGGCGGGGATAATGCGGCCCTTGAAAAGGTGCAAGACCGTATGAGCTATAACTTGGCTCTTCGCAGAGTGAGACGTGAGCACAACGGTCTTGTTCAGCTTGGAGTTGATCTCGACCACGAGTTCTTCGGTACGCCTGGCGGCTTCCCTATCCAAGTGATTGAACGGCTCGTCTAGAAGGAGTACCTTTGGGTCCAAAGCCAATGTGCGGGCCAGTGCAATCCTCTGGGTCTCGCCGCCTGACAGTAGTCTGGCCTCACGCTGCTCAAACCCTGAAAGGCCGACTGTTTCCAGCGCGGTCAAGGCTCTGTCCCTGCATTCCTTCTTCGAGAGACCCCTCAAGCGAAGAGCCCACGTCAGATTGGCGAAAACCGTTTCATGAAACAGGTAAGGATTTTGAAGCAACAATCCCACGCTTCTGCGCAACTCCAAGAGATTGCTTCTTGAAGCCTCCAGACCTAAGAATTCTATTCTTCCGGAATCCGGAGGCTCGATAAAGGCCAGCAGGTGGAGCAGGGTAGTTTTTCCGGAACCGTTGGGACCGACCAGCGCGACGATCTTGCCATCGGGGATTTCCAGTTCGGGCACTGCCAGTATGGGAGAACCGCCGTAAGAGAAGCTCAGGTCTCTGATTTTGTAAGCCGTTGTCATCCTTTGCTCCTCTGAATCAGGAAAAGCATGGCATTGACGAAAAAAGCGGCGGCAAGCAGAACCAAACCCAATGCAAGGCCAAGCTCGAACTCCCCTTTGCTGGTCTCAAGGGCTATAGCGGTGGTCATGGTTCTCGTGAATCCTCTGATATTCCCGCCCAACATCATGGCGATTCCCACTTCGGAAATCACTCTGCCGAATGCAACGACAACGGACGCCAAGATCCCGAAGCGCCCCTCGTGGAGTATCTTCCAAGCTTGCTGAACCGGAGTTGCTCCAAGGAGTTTGCAGGTTAACAGAAGTCGTTTGTCCAGAGCATGAACCGCAGAAATTGTAAGATTCACTATTGTGGGCAATCCAAGCACGAACAAGCCCACGACAATTGCAGAAGGCGTGAACAACAGCCCCATATCCCCGAGAGGGCCGCGACGACTCAGCATCGCGTAGAAGAACAAGCCTACTACGACCGTGGGTAGCGCCATCAGGGTGTTCAACGTCAATTGCACGGCTGATTTGCCGCGAAAACCGGTCAGAGCTATCAGAAGACCCAGCGGCACCCCCACTACGGATGCAAACACTGTCGATGCCGCTGAGACTTTCAGAGATGTCCAGACCACATAATAGACTTCCGGATCAAAGCGGAAGACCAGGCGCAAAGCCTCATGCAACGAATCAAAAAGGAATGACAATCTCGTGAACCCTATTTGGCATCAGGGAAGAACAGTTGCTTACCGTTCAGTTTGAAATCAGCTATGACTTTCTGACCTTCGGGACCCGTCACGTAGTTGATGAACTTCTTTGCCAGTTCGTACTGCGCATTCGGATGCTTCTTCGGGTTTACGGCTATGATCCCGTACGGATTGAACATGGCTTTGTCGCCATCGAACAGAATCACAACGCCGATCTTGTTCTCGTGAGCAATGAAGGTGCCTCTGTCAGCCAGCGCATAGCCTTTCTTTTCGTTCGCCATCTGGAGCACAGCGCCCATCCCTTGACCGGCCTCAACGTACCATTTCCCTTCGGGCTTAATTCCAGAGGCTTTCCAGAGGGCTTTCTCCATTTGGTGGGTTCCGGATTCATCGCCTCTTGAAATGAAATCCGCTTTGCCGGAGCTGATTCGCGTGAAAGCCTCGGCCGCGGTTTTCGCTCCCTTTACGCCGGAAGGATCGTCTTTGGGTCCCACTAATATGAAGTCGTTGTACATGACGTCCTTGCGGTCCACTCCATAACCATCCGCCACAAATTTGTCCTCCAGGGGGCGCGCGTGAACGAAAACCACGTCAACATCGCCGTGTTCGCCTAATTTAAGGGCTTTTCCCGTGCCGACGGATATAACATCAACCGTAACATTGTTTGCCTTTTCAAACGGCGGGAGCAGCACCTTGAGCAAACCCGAACTCTCTGTGCTGGTGGTTGTGCTCATGCGGAGGCGAGCCTGCCCGTGTGCAGAACAAATCATGGCCATAACACTTACAAATACCAACCCGACAAAAAAAGCTTTCTTCATAAAATACACCTCTCATCCAATTCTAGCGTTCTGGGGAAAAACCATCTTGCCGCAGATGCTGAGATCGTAACCCGTCAGACTGTCAGCAAGATCCTTGAACTCTTTCTCGTGCAGCAGCCCTAGAAAGAGTTGAATTCCAGGCTCGAAGAAACGGTTCTTGTGAATCAGAAGATCGAATCTTTCGGTACGGAGAGGAACGAAATCCAAGCCCAGAAGTCCTGCGACAGCCGATATGGCCAAACCGCCGTCTGCTCGTCCGGAAAGGATTTCAAGTCCTACATCCAGGTGACGGTGAAACTCTTTGTTGTAACCGTCGATATCATCGGGCTTCAGGCCCGCCTTTTTTATCTCAAGGTCCAGAAGAAGCCTCGTGCCTGTGCCTGGTTGACGATTCACAATTCTCGTGCCCGACATGGCGAAATCCGCAACACTTCGGATATTCTTGGGATTCCCTTTTGCCACCAGTAAGGCCTGCTCGCGGCGACAGAAATTCACTACCGCAGGCGCTTCTTCAAGTTCTTCTGCAGCAAATCTGAAATTGTAATCGTCCTCGTTTTCCTGAAGGAGATGGCTGGCGGCCATGTGACAAAGAGACCTGCGGAGAGCCTTTAGTCCTCCCAGACTCCCGAGATTGCCGAACACAGCGACATGTTCCGGGTAGAGCTTGTTGAAAAGCGAGATAGTTTTCTCCAAGAGAATATCGTTGCTGCCCGCTATTATGAGAAGGCCGTTGTAGTCGGGCAGGACGCCGGGCACACTCTGCCGATTTACGGTGCGGCTCATTATCCATTGTTCCACCTGATCCTTTGGAAAGAGCCATTTTCCGGTTACTTTAGTAGCAGGTAGCTCCTTTTCGGAAATGAGCTGATAAACCATCTTTTCATTGACATCCAGAAGCTGAGCCACCTCTTTTGTGGACAAGAGCGTTTTCATGAGTCGAAGCCATTCTCGTGGGGTACTCTATTGGAGTGAACCAGAGTTGATCTGTAGCATTATGGGTGGGATATGTCAATAATGGCATATAAATTAGGACTATAATAACCTATAACGACTAATACTAACCACAACACCTTAACGAGGATGATAAATCTCCCAGGGTCACGGCGGCGTGGCGCGGACCAAAATCGCATGCGATGATTTGTCGTGACGCGGGCACGTGAACTTGCGTGCAGCCATATTGGAGATTGCTGAGAGTCTTGCCCGCAAAATTGACCTTAAACGGCGAACGCGACGACTGCGGCCAGGCTTCCCAACAGGGCCAGTAGCATGATCAATTCTATCGCTTTGTCGGACATGGAATCCTCCGTATACGGTTATGGCTTTGTCATGGATGCCGCAGGCTCCGCAGCTTCTCCTCCTGTGCATACATTATTCGTGCCATTGGGGATTTACCAGACCTTCATCAGGAATTTCTGCGTTAGAACGGTGGGCGCCGGCAAGAATGAAATGAGTGTCGAGACGCCAGTTGCGACAAATATGTAAGGCTTGCTTCAATTTTGGCATTATGCCGATGCGGACTGAACAGCGTAGCACAGAGAGCCATATGTTGCGATGGTCTCCATAGCGGAGTCAGACCGGGTTGTTCGCAGCGGAGGAGACTCGCACTGGGACGCTACCTGTTCGATTCTCAAGTACCATTCGCTTGAAGGCTTCCATGATCCCACTTCGAATTCAAACGAGGAAGAACCGGATGAGCCATCTTCTTTGCCAACCCAAATTGAGCGATTTTTTGGAGAAATTTGCGGGGAGGGACTTTTTGCAAAAAGTCCCTCCCCGCTCCCCTCCTCAAAAACTCCAATTTACGGGCTGTTAGTTTCGTCACTTGCTGGACACTTCTTTCAGAAGGGGTGATCTCAGCGGGCAATGCTGTTTTAGGCTTAACCCGTTGGGTCATGTACTGGCTACGGTAGCCTGTTCTCGATGCAGCTGAGAGGCTCTCAAATAGTGTATACGGTTGACCTGTGTCACCATAATGTGAGAGTTTTTTGGGAAGGGCCCGGGGAACACTTTTTTGCACAAAAAAGGGTTCCCCGGAAACTCTTTCCAACAATCGCTCATATTAGGTTGCCAAAGAGGCTTCCCCCGATCTTACTGATTTGAAATCAAGTTCGTAAGAGGTGTCTCCTGCCGAGCGGCTTTGATCATGGATCAACCGAGTCGACAAACATGAACTTTCTTTTTCTGCACCACACAAGGAATGCCTTGGTCTTCCGGCCGCATTCAAAGCATTTCAAGAAGCGCCACCTTCCTGGGGCGAATCCTGCTTTTGTAGTCGATAATATTGCAAAACGGCCGTTGCCCCGCCAGGATCGTGTTCTTTTTAACTTTCGCTGGGTTCTCTCTCGCCGCGCGATCGTCAATGTGATATATTCATTCACCGCGAAAAGCGTCTACCTATCAATTGAGCCATAATGGGTCACGCGGTTACAGCTCAAGCGTGTCGCGAAAAAGAGGTGGCTGCATGCCCCAAGATAAGCAAAACAATCAGGGCGAGGCGGGCAGAATGGACTTCAAACGGGAAATTGAAGCCAAAGATCTTATTTTCGACATCCGTGCCGGGATGACAGATTCACAGCTGATGGAAAAATACAGGCTCACGTACAGGGGGCTAAAGAGTGCTTTACAGAAATTATTGAACGTCCAGGCCATAAGCCCTGAA
>JACRDE010000460.1 GCA_016212935.1 Desulfomonile tiedjei
CGCTAGCGCTGTTGGCTCAGTCAGCGTTCATCATGTCGGAAGGCGAACAAGGGATCGTTCTGCAATTCGGCAAATCCATACGCACCGTGAAAGAGCCTGGACTCTATTTCAAGTATCCGCTCATTCAGGATCTGACAGTATTTGACAAGCGCATATTAGTTGCAGAACCCCGGCCAGCCGAGTATATTACACTTGATAAGAAGCGGCTTACTGTGGACACGGTCTCCAGGTGGAAGATCGACGATCCACTCGTGTTCTATCAAACCGTGCAAAACTACCAGGGAGCGATTGCGCGACTCAACGATAAAATCTTCGCGCGATTGCGTCAGGAAATCGCCAATCATAATTTCAAAGATTTCATCAGGGAAGACCGCGAGCGAATCATGAACCAGGTCACCAAAGGGACCGCTGAAATGGCGGGCAGGTTCGGGATCTCGGTGCTTGATGTACGCATAAAGCGTGTGGATCTCCCCGAAGAAGTCCAGAACAGCGTTTTCGCCAGAATGAAAGCAGAGCGCGAGCGCATAGCGAAACGGTACAGAGCCGAAGGCGAAGAGAAGGCACGGGAAATCCGAGCCAATGCCAACAAAGAAAAAGAAATCATCATGGCTGAAGCTTACAGGCAATCGGAGGTTTTGAGAGGCGAAGGGGATGCTGAAGCCACTGCCATCTATGCAGGGGCATACGGAAAGAATGAAGATTTTTACTCTTTTGTCAGGCACTTGGAAGTGTACAAGAAAATTTTCGGAGCGGAGACTTCTTTGATGCTGCGCCCTGATTCCGAACTGCTAAAATTCCTGGAGTCGCCGGGCGGCGTTATCAAGCATGTTCCAAGCCCGGGGTCCAAATGAAATCATTTTACTTAATGAACTAGAATCCGGGCAGCGGATTACTTGTCGGTCATAGCGGTTCACACGTCCTGTGAGACTGGCATGACCGCAAATTTGTTCAAACGCTTACCGAACCCAGCTTTACCGGGAGCGACTGATGGCATGATCTAGCCGATTTAGTCAGTCTGTCCCGGAACAAAGGAATTGATCATGAAAGCACTGTTGGTCTATCCAGAGATACCGGACACTTTTTGGAGTTTCAAGCACATATTGAAATTCATCCGCAAAAAGGCTGCTCATGTGCCGCTGGGCTTGATAACTATTGCGTCGATGCTCCCGGAAGATTGGGAACTGAAGCTCGTTGATATGAACGTGGAACAACTCACGGACGAGCAGATAACATGGGCGGATCTGGTACTCATAGGCGCCATGGTGATTCAGAAAGAGTCCGTAAAGGAAGTGGTCGCTCGATCCAAAGCAGCCGACAAGACGGTGATTGCCGGTGGCCCCCTCTTCCCGAGTATGTGGACCGAATTCCCGGGGGTAGACCATTTTGTGCTGAATGAGGCGGAAATGACGATGCCGATCTTCTTGAAAGACTTCATCGCCGGCAAAGCCCAGCGCGTGTACGATACAGACAAGAAACCCGATATAACTAAAACGCCCCTTCCCAGATGGGAACTCATAAAAATGGATCTTTACGCATCCATGTCGATCCAGTATTCGCGAGGATGCCCTTTTGACTGTGAATTCTGCGACATCGTGAATCTCAACGGGCGCAGGCCGCGAGTTAAGTCCAGCGAGCAAATGATCCGAGAATTCGAGGTCCTCTACAACCTGGGATGGAGAGGAAGACTATTTGTAGTCGACGACAATTTCATCGGGAATCGCGTAAAGGTGAAAGCCACATTGAGGGAACTCACGAAGTGGCAGCAGGAAAAGGAATATCCGTTTTCGCTTTTCACCGAGGCTTCTGTGAATCTGGCTCAGGATGAGGAGCTGATGCAACTCATGACCTCCGCGGGGTTCGACAGTGTTTTTCTCGGGCTGGAGACTCCTGCCGAAGAAAGCCTCAAGGAATGCGGAAAACACCAGAACACATCCATCGATCTGCTGGAAGCCGTGAAAACCATCCAGGGGCACGGCATGGAGGTCATGGGCGGGTTTATCATCGGTTTCGACAACGATCCTCCGAACATTTTCGACAAACAGATCAAGTTCATCCAGAACAGCGGAGTAGTGAAGGCCATGATCGGCCTCCTCAACGCGATTCCGGGAACTCGGCTTCATCAGAGGCTTCAGTCGGAAGGCCGGCTCACAGAAGGCTGCACTGGTGACAACTGTGACGGGTCACTGAATTTCATTCCCAAGATGGACGCACAGACGCTCAGGGATGGGTATCAGGCGGTCCTGAATTATATCTATTCTCCCAAAGAGTATTACGCTCGAGTATTGCAGTTCCTGGACAATTACAAACCGACTCGCAGAAAGCGCATAGACAAGCTCGAAATACGGGCATTCTTCCGATCGATCCTTTATCTGGGAATTCTGGATAAGGGAATGAGCAAGATCTACTACTGGAAATTGCTTATCAAAGCGTTTCTATTCCATCGCAAATCATTCGGGGAAGCCGTTTCAAGCGCCATTTTCGGCTACCATTTCAGAAAATTGCTCCAAAAATAGGGCAGCACGCTTTTCTTGGTGAATCACAAGGGGCACGGGTTTCCGTGTTCCTTGTTTTTTTTTGCTTCTGACACTAACTCCCATGGCTAAATACGCAACGACGAAGCATGAAAGCGCCAGACGGGCATTCTGCCCCGGACACTTCAGCTTGAAGAGTCCTCGCAGGCGTTCGTCATGCCGGCGAGGGCCGGCATTCAGAAGACGGAGCAACCACATATTCATACGGATTCGCGATACAGTCTGGAATTTGATATAGGCTTCCCCACCTAGTTCGTTGTGAGGTGTCTGATGGGTGGAGTGACGTCGGCGCTGCCGCATCTTTCGGAATTCGAGGTGTCAATACGGCTGAGGCAAACGACGGGAAGAGAGCAACGCAGATGGTTTGTGGTCTGGAACGCGTTGGTCGACCCGCGGCCGGCCTCAGAGATCGCTATCCATGCGGACGTTTCGGTTTCTACCGTACATAACGTGATATCGCGGTACAACAGATTCGGTCCAAAAGCGATCGAGGGCTGCGAGAACGGCATACGGCGCAGATGCTATTTGAGCAAAGAAGAGGAAGCCGAGTTTCTCAAGCCGTTTTTTGAGATTGCCCCCACCAGCGAGATCTGCGTTGCGGGTCCGATCAAGCAGGCCCTTGAAGAGTTTTGGGGCCACCCGGTCCATCACTCCACCGTGTATCGGATGCTTCATAGAAACGGATGGCGGGAGATCGTGCCTCGCCCGGTTCATCCCGAAGCTGAAGAGAAAACTCAAGAAGCCCTAAAAAAAACTTCCCGGAAGTCGTAGCCGAGATTGTGGAACAAAGAGATCAGGGAGACAATCGGCCGGTGATAATCCTGGCTCAAGACGAGGTCCGCTTCGGACGAATCACCGATATTCGATCGTGCTGGGCGCCCAAAGGGATCAGACCCAAAGTCCCTAAGCAAGTGGTCCGGACATTCGTCTACGCTTATGCGGCTGTGTGTATGGACCTGGGTAAGATGACCTCGTTGATCTTGCCATATGCAAACACCGACATGATGAACCTGTTCTTGGAGGAAGTCTCTAATGATTTCAAGGAACACTTTGTCATCATCCTGGTAGATGGAGCAAGAGGGCACAGATCTCACGATTTGATACTAACTCCCATGGCGTAGAGCGGCACAACGAAGAATGAAAATCGTAGCGTGGGACGTCCCCGGCTTCGCCAGGGATAGATTGGGGTTGTGCCCGAAGAGTTCTGATTTTGTTTTCATGGAGGTGGAGACTCATCTCCC
>JACRDE010000454.1 GCA_016212935.1 Desulfomonile tiedjei
AGCCGAGCAATTGAGCTCCTTGCTCGATGTTAGCCTGGTGCGTGAGGGCTGTCTGTCGTGATGATTCGAAATCGGATGGGGAACTTTTCATGATCAATAGCCAGAATGGGTATGTATACATAATTTGGCCAGCTATATGTCTGAACCTGCACAAAGTTTCCGCTTAAACTGCGCACCACCTCGGGCGGGAAGCTGATCGTTGCTGACAGATCCTTTAACCGTAGAAATTCTGCATTCTCATAGAAAGGATTTGAAAAAAATAAGATTGTTGGATTTTCCCCCATATCCAAACAAACCCCTTAGCGTACGATTTTTTCCGTTTCGTGAGCTGACCCCTATTAGCCTTATCATCCTAACCGGAGGCGGCGAAGTGCGTTACCTTCGGCGGGTCTTCATTGTATGTATGGCGCTTTTCAGTAAGAGTGTCAGTATAGAGATCATTTCTTTTGATTGATGGATCTGGAATACCTGCTTGGATTTAGCATGTTGGAGCCCTATTCCTACTGCAGCGACTGTGGCCGATTGTTGCTGACATCTGTTCCTCATGCTATCATTGAATCGTTTGGGCCTTTACCTGGGGGGGTGGCAGTGCCCAAGAAGCATCTTCTTTTCGTCTACATTGATAGAGGAGGTCACAATGAGTGAAACAGAAAAGAATTTGAGGGAAGCATTTGCTGGGGAGTCTCAGGCCAATCGCAAATATTTGGCTTTTGCCAAGAAGGCCGAAGAAGAGGGATTCAAAGGGGTAGCGAATCTCTTCAAGGCCGCTGCTGCAGCGGAAACCATCCACGCGCACAATCATCTTGAAGTTCTAAAAGGCGTTGGATCAACTCTGGAAAACCTCAAAGCTGCTTTCGGCGGCGAACATCACGAATTTACCATTATGTATCCGGAATTTCTAGTTAAATCCAAAGAGGAAAAGAACGGCGCCGCTACGAAGAGCTTTCACTGGGCCAATGAAGTGGAGAAGATTCACGGAAATCTTTACCAGGAAGCAATAAATATGATGGAATCCGGTGGAGCTTTGCCCGTGAAAGATTACTACATTTGCGATAAGTGCGGATACACAATTGCGGATGCCGCCCCTGACAAGTGCCCGGTGTGTGGAGCGAAAAAGGATGCCTTTTTCAAGGTGAATTGAAAAGAATCCTGTGCGGAACCATGCTGATGAAACTAGGGACGATGGACCGGGGATCGCTCTAAGGAGCACCGGTCCGCAGTCCTATTGGCCGGTCCGGGCGAAAGACCGTGCAATGGTTTTGTAGGCCTATCCGAAAGGCCAAGAAACAGTTCAGAGAGGGGAGCATGCCAGCAGAAGTCTCAGTAAAAAATATCGGCTTGAGGGGAGTTGCCGTAGCCGACACCAAGATAAGCTTCATTGACGGTCAGCAGGGAATCCTCATATACCGCGGATACCGGATAGAGGAACTGGCTGAGCGCTCATCGTTTATGGAAGTTGCCTATTTGTTGTTAAAGGGATACCTGCCTTCAACGGCTGATCTCGAGATTTTCAATCATCAAGTCATGGAAGCCCGAGCTCTGCCGGATTACATATTTACCTGCTTGAAGGCCATCCCAAAATCGGCCAATCCAATGGACGTGCTACAGGCTGCTGTTCCGATGCTGGCAATGGACGATTCGGACTTGAGTGGAGACTCGAGAGAACAGAACGAGCACATGGCTATAAGGCTTATCGCACGCCTCCCCGCTGTCACCGCGGCGTGGGAAAGAATAAGGAACGGCATGGAACCACTCCCTCCAGACCGCAATCTTACCCATGCGGAGAATTTCCTTTGGCAGCTCACTGGCAGGATTCCGGACGCCGAGATGGCCAGAGACCTCGATACTTGCCTTACTCTTCACGCTGACCATACCTTTAACGCTTCCACGTTCGCTTGTCGTGAAGTCACATCTACACGCGCTCACATGTATGCAGCTGTCACCGCAGGAATAGGCGCTCTTTCCGGGAGCCTTCACGGTGGCGCAAATACGAGAGTGATGGCCATGCTTTTGGAACTCGAGCATGTGCAGGACATCGAGCCGTGGATCAAAGACCGCATCAATCGGGGAGACAGAATCATGGGCATGGGCCATGCGGTTTATAAGACCATGGATCCTAGAGCCAAGTATTTGAAAGAAATGGCCACCCGTTTGGCCAAGAAGACCGGGCAGGCCAAATGGGATTATCTCTCCAAGACAGTGGAAAGACTCGCAGTGGAAGAATTCGATCGCCGAGGGAAGAGTGAAATAAGGCCGAACGTAGACTTCTACAGCGCTCCTGTTTACCACATGATGGGGATACCCAGAGATCTCTTTACTCCAATTTTCGCCATATCCAGGATCGCCGGCTGGTGCAGTCACGTAATCGAAGAGAAATTCGCAGAGGCTCAGGAGAAACCGATGCTTTACAGGCCACAGGCTGAGTATGTAGGCCAGTATTGCGGACTCATGGGGTGTGTTTACGAACCCGCAGAGTTGAGACATTGAGATTCTGACAACTTCGGTTCGCCCTGCTCAGTTGGAAAGTCTAGCGTGGACAGGGCGGACTGCCTGTTAACCACCAGACGTCCTTAGAAAAACTGGAGGCAGCGCTGCACCGATCTCCTGCGAAGAGTGGCAGCGAAGATCTCCCCTGAAACCGGCGGGCTAGTAATGATATTCAAGCATGACGTGGTAATTGTCGGCACCGGTCTGGCAGGCCTTCGTGCGGCTTTGGAAGTTGCCGACGAATATGATGTCGCTGTGATAAGCAAGGTGTACCCCACGAGGTCTCATTCCGGAGCGGCTCAGGGCGGTATAGGAGCCTCGCTCGGAAACGAAGAGCCGGACTCGTGGGAATGGCATATGTACGATACCGTCAAGGGCGGAGATTATCTCACGGATCAGGATGCGGCAGAGACGTTGGCCAAGGATGCGCCGCGCGCCATATACGAACTGGAACATATGGGAGTGCCCTTTAACAGGACCGATGAAGGAAAGATCGCTCAGCGAGCCTTTGGCGGTCATACGAGGGATTTCGGCGCGGCCCCTATAAAACGGGCTTGTTATGCAGCTGACAGGACCGGAAGGGTAATCCTGGACACACTGTCGTCGGAAGCATCCAGGCGAGGAATCAGGGTTTATTCCGAATTCAATCTGGTCGATCTTCTGATGGACAAGGGTAGGGCGGTCGGCCTGGCCGCTTACGAACTAGCGACCGGAGAAGTCCATGTTTTCCATGCCCGAGCAATTCTGCTTGCCACAGGCGGCTTTGGGAAAGTCTACAAGACCACTTCGAACTGCTTCGCCAATACTGGTGACGGAGTTTACCTCGCCTACCGAGCCGGCATTCCGTTACAGGACATGGAGTTCGTGCAGTTTCACCCCACCGGAATCTATGGATTGGGGGTTCTCATAAGCGAAGCTGCAAGAGGGGAGGGCGGGGTACTCCGGAACCGTGAGGGCCGGAGATTTATGGAGGACTACGCTCCCACCATCAAGGATCTGGCCCCTCGCGACATGGTTTCCAGAGCCATCATCACCGAAATCAGGGGCAAGAGAGGAATTGACGGCCGCGATTTCGTGAACCTCGATTTGACCCATCTGGGCAAGCAGAAGATTGAGGAAAGGCTTTCGGACATTTCGTCCTTCGCTAAAATCTATGTCGGGGTGGACACCTCAACCGATCCCATCCCGGTGAGTCCCACTTGTCACTACATGATGGGCGGGATTCCCACGGACGTTGACGGCAAAGTCCTTGATATGAACAACACCGCCATTCATGGTCTGTATGCCGCTGGTGAGTGCGCATGCATCTCTGTGCACGGAGCGAACAGGCTCGGCTGTAATTCTCTCTTGGATCTGGTGGTGTTCGGCAGAAGGGCCGGAAAGATGATTCGCCTTGATCTCGAACAGGCTGACTGGCCGGACCTGATAGTCAACCCTGAAGTAAAAAGCCTCATAAAACTCAAGGGGATACTCAATCGAAATGCAGGGGAGAAGGCCGTTCACATTAGAAACGCTCTCCAGACATTGATGACCAAAAACTGCTCGGTTTTTCGGGATGAAAAGGGTCTGCGGAGGGCCCTGGACGAACTCAGCACGCTGAAGGCGCGATATGAAAATGTGGTAATTGACGATCGTGGCAAAGCCTTCAACACGGATATCATGGAAGCAGCGGAATTGGAATCTCTACTGGGACTGGCGGAAGCTATCCTTGTCTCGGCTTTGGCAAGGAAAGAGAGCCGGGGAGCACACTTCAGGGAAGATTATCCGGAACGGGATGACGCGAATTGGCTCAAACACACGCTGATCCAGAGAACCGACGAAGGGAGACGGGTTTTCTATAAACCTGTCAACATCACGCGATTCGAACCCAAAGCGAGGACATACTAGCAACGAAGCTCAGTAGCGAACGTCATCCTGCCGCTGCTACTATCGGATGTTTTGCCATGGAAATGAATTTCAAGATATTTCGGTTTGATTCGGAAAAGGACAAAGAACCCTATTACAGCCACTATACAGTAGATGCCGAACCCTGGGAGCGCCTTCTGGATTGCCTTAACAGAATAAAATGGGAGCAGGACGGCACCCTGGCGTTTCGGATGTCTTGTGCTCACGGGGTTTGCGGTTCGGACGCGATGAAGATCAACGGCCGTTGCGCCCTGGCTTGTCAGAAACTCGTCAAGGACTACCAAGGGAGCGAAGTTGTTTTGGAACCGCTGCCTACCTTCAAGGTTCTGAAGGACCTGATAGTCGACCTGACGCCTTTTTTCGAGCGCGTGGAGTGGGTTCGGCCTTATCTAATCGCTGCTGGTTTTCCTGAGAAAGAGCGGCTTCAGAGCCCTGAGGAAAGAAAGAAGGTTGACGAAGTAATCCGCTGCATATTGTGCGCGAGTTGCGTAGGAGCCTGCCCGGTTTCAAACGAGAACGACAAATACATCGGACCTGCTCAAATCGTCCAAGCTTTCCGGCGGATTTTCGATTCTCGGGATCAGGAAAAAACGGAAAGGCTAAAACAACTGGATTATCCCGACGGAGTCTGGGCTTGTGTCAATTACTTCGAATGTACGCGCGCTTGCCCCAAGGAGATACCCGTGACCAAGTCCATCAATAAAATCAAGAGAGAGATAGAAAAACTATTGAGGTAGTGTTCGGCACTCTTCGCACTTGGGAATCACATTCATGGGTTCGCCACAAGTCATCTCTGCAGCGTCGGCACGCGTCCGACGAATATCCTCGAGATACCACCGGTCAGGGGTTCTGTTTCGGTGTTAGTGAATCCGGCTTCTTCCATAAATCGGAGCCATTCCTCAGGTCTTGGAAAATCGGCCATAGAGTCGCTCAGGTAACGATAAGCCGGTACTGACGACATCAAAGCTGTCACCAAAGGCATGACGACTTTTGAATAGAGTCTGAACAACGGCTTCATTACTCCGTCGGGCTGGATCAGTTCCAGGATGACTAGCACACCGCCGGGCCGTATCACCCTGCGAAGCTCGGCCAGAGCCCTCATGCGATCTGTCACGTTCCTGATGCAAAAGGCAGTGATAACACCGTCGAAAATCTTGTCGGGGAACTGAAGGTCCAGCACGTTACCCGGCAACATGGAGATATTTTCCACGAGGCCCGCCTTTTCCACCTTTGACATGCCGATTCGGAGCATTGCCTGAGACGGATCTATTCCGATCAGTTTGCAACCAGGAGAGCGCTTTGCTAAGAGGATGGACGCGTCCCCTGTGCCGCAGCCTGCGTCCAGGTACACGTGGCCAGGCTGAGGATCAAGTCTCGCCACAGCGCGTCGTCTCCACAGCCCATCCAATCCCAAAGACAGAAATTTGTTCGTGCGATCGTAGTAGCCCGCGATTTAATTGAACA
>JACRDE010000462.1 GCA_016212935.1 Desulfomonile tiedjei
CCAAAAGCAGGGCCTTCATGGCCATAAGCCGAACATGACTACGCTTCGATGCCGCAGCGCCCGCAGCAGTATCCAGCTCTGCCAGGGTGCAGTTCTCGGCGTTGGGCATGTTCGGTAGACGAGCCATGCCCAAGAAAAAAACACATTCTCGACCGGAACGCGAGAAAAATAAACGAGCAATCGGTCAAAACTTTTGGCAACTGCTATATAGTGCGGCGGTTGAGGTCAAAGGGGTCTTGGGATGAATCACATGAAATTATTCGATTTTGACACACATGTTCATAGGATCGGAACATCCAGCGATAAGTGGACGATGTACGAACAGAGAGGCATTCTTCCTTTTTGGCTCGCGGATATGGATTTCAAATCTCCGCAGGCTGTCATGGAAGCTTTGCATCAACGAGTGGAACACGGGGTTTTCGGGTATACTTCCGCCCCAAAAGAGTTGGTCGAGGTTGTGATATGCATGCTAGAGACCGCCTATGGGTGGAAGATCGAGAGCGAATGGCTCGTGTGGCTGCCTGGGCTGGTCACTGGGATAAACATTGCATGCAGAGCCGTAGGTGAGGATGGAGACGATGTATTGACTGCCGTGCCGGTGTATCCGCCGTTCTTGACAGCTCCGAAGCATTCTCGCCGGAACTCGCTCAGGGCATCGCTCATGTTGTCCGATGGGAAATGGGGTTTTGACTTGGAACGTCTTGAGAACGCGGCCACTCCCCGCACGAGTTTGTTTTTGTTGTGCAACCCCCACAATCCGGTGGGTCGTGCTTACTCCAGGGAGGAACTGACCGCTGTAGCTGACTTCTGCGTCAAAAGGGATATGGTAATCTGTTCGGACGAGATTCACTGCGACCTTATCTTGGATCAGGACAAGAAACACATTCCCATAGCGACCCTCGGTCCGGATGTGGCCGCACGCACGATCACTCTAATGGCTCCCAGCAAGACTTTTAATCTGCCCGGCTTGGGCTGCGCTTTTGCGGTTATTTCCAATGAGGACCTACGCAAGAGGTTCCGTTCTGCCATGGCCGGAATAGTCCCGCACGTGAATGCCTTGGGCTACACAGCGGCGCTTGCAGCGTACAAGCACGGAGCAGCTTGGCTCTCAGAGCTGCTTGACTATTTGAGGGGAAATCGGGACATTGTGGAGCGGGCCATCGACTCCATGCCCGGTTTGTCCATGACTCACGTGGAGGCCACGTACCTCGGGTGGATTGACACTCGAGAAGCAGGACTCAAGGGACCGGTTAAATTCTTCGAGGCAGCGGGAGTCGGGCTCGGAAACGGCTCTGCGTTTGACGGCCGCGGTTTCTTGAGGCTGACCTTCGGCTGTCCCCGCTCCATACTTATGGATGGATTGGGAAAGATGGAAGCATCTTTGAGCCGACTGCAGCGCAAGACGGATGCGCAGTGAAAAGAACCGCGGCGCCGATCGATGTTCCGGCGCTGCCTGAAGCAAAGGCTGGCGGTGCCGCCAGTAGGGGAAGAGATTTCCCGAAAGCGTCCTTAGTCCAAGCCAGGCACTCCTTATTGGAAGGCACATCCCCCTGGGACTGCATTCTCTCGAACTGCAAAACAAAAAAAGTACTGGACATTGGGAAAAGATGTGATACTGGTCACCGGAATTTCCATTCCGAGGTGAGTCTTTATGGCCAAGACCTATCTCATCGTCATCATGACCGTCTTGTGTGCCGCTTCGACTGGTTTCGCACAGACAGCCGACAAGAAACTCATTCGGGTGTATCCTTCATATCACGAGGCAGCTTACGTCCCGCAAGAAGAAGTGGCCGACGAACTCCCGTCTCCACGCGATCAGATGTACGTCTTCTGGATCCTGGGAAGGGTGTTGAGTTATCCATTTGACAAGGCGGAAGGCTATATAGACTCCATAAGAAGCAAACGTAAGCTTCAGGTAGTGCCGGCAGCGGCTCCTGCACAAGCAACGGCCCCAAATCCCTTTGTATCCGTTAACTGGAGGGAAATTCCCCCTGCTCCACCGGCAACCGGCCACAGCCGATAAACACCCCTGACATCAGTTCGCTTTCAAATCAGTAAGATTGGGGGAACCTTCTTTGGCTCCCCGATTCTTCCTTGTTTGAATGCGCACGGGCATCACGCCCAATTTTGGACCAAGAATCTCCGTTGAGGCATTCATCTGAATCTAATCGGGACGGTCTGTCTTCCCTAAACTTATCATGTTCCTTGCTTCTGGCCGATAGCGTGCCTGATGCATTCTTACGGTTTTGCGCTATACTGTTGCCAGCATATAGGCACGGAGGAAACCTTGGGAAGAGAAAAGCCGCGCATCATTATTTTTTCCGGAAAGGGCGGTGTGGGGAAAACAACCGCAGCAGCGGCCACAGCGTTGCGTTGCGCGGAAAATGGCCTGAAGACAATAGTGATATCCATAGACATAGCCCACAGCCTTTCTGACGCCTTTCAACCGGAAATCGATCTTCACGACCATAACCGCGGACAACGGCGACAAATAAACGACAATTTGTGGATACAGGAAGTCGACATCCAGGAGGAACTGGATCGCCACTGGGGAGAGGTGTCAAAATACCTGGCAGCGCTCTTGGGCAAGAGCGGTATCACGAACGTGCTGGCCGAGGAACTGGCCATTATTCCCGGGATGGAGGATGTGGTCAGCCTTCTTTACATAAACCAGTATTACAAAGAAAAGACCTTCGATGTCATTGTGATCGATTGTGCGCCTACTGGCGAGTCTTTGCGCTTTGTGAGCATGCCCTCCACCCTGGAATGGTACATGAAAAAGATATTCAAATTAGAGCGTAATCTGCTCAAGGCTGCACGTCCGATTGCTAAACGCTTTACGGATATTCCCCTTCCGGAGGATGCATATTTCGCTTCAATAGGCAATTTGTTCATGAGGCTCGAAGGTGTGGACGAGGTTCTCCTGGACAGGGAGGTCACCTCAGTCCGGCTCGTCACAAACGCCGAAAAGATGGTGGTCCGCGAGACTCAAAGGGCTTTCATGTATTTCTGCCTTTACGGGCTGGTGGTGGACGCCATAATAGTGAACCGGCTCTTTCCTCAGAGCCTGCAGGACTCTTATCTCAAAGACTGGCTTTGCACTCAGCAAAGGAGCCTGAAGCAGATAAATGAGATTTTCGATCCAATTCCCATCAGAAAGGTAAACATCCTTGAGGACGAGGTAGTTGGGTTGGAAATGCTCTCCAAAATGGGAGCCCAGATTTATGACGAAATTGATCCGTCTGCGGTCATGCATCAGGACACTGTGTATCGGATCGACAGATCAGAAGATGGTTTTACTCTCCGGATAAAACTCCCGTTTGTAACGAAAGACCACGTGGACCTTTTTCAGGAAGATGGCGATCTGGTCGTACGCATCGGATCATTCAAGCGTCACGTATTCATGCCCAGGGTTCTGGTGGGCCGAAAACCTGGTAGGGCTTCGCTGGAAAACAGTATTCTGTCCGTAGCGTTTCCCGGACCCGCGTAATACGATGAGCTTTCGAATGAGTGCAGTGGCAGGCCCGCGGTCCCGTGAACCAATCTGCCACGCCTTGCGGCGCCGGAAGTAAAGAAAACTTCCAGCTTGCCCCAGAATCACTTTATTCAGAACAAAATGATATTGAACAGGAGAACAATATGAGCGCAGCGCAGTTGATCATCAGAGCAACCGGGCTGGGGATTTTTGCTGCTGCAACCGGTTACCTGCTTCTTAGAAAATATGGACCCCAGCCTTCTGATTTCGCAGCAGCGGCAATCCACTTCCGGAACGGCGTCCACGAACTACAGAAGGGAGTCGGACTCATGATTTTCGGCTCGGAACCAACGGAGGAACAGACCAGGAAAGAGCGTGAATCCAATAGGATAATTATTGATTGATGCCATCTTGAGCGCAAGTTGGTATCAATGAGATCGGGCAAAATGCCTGTTCCACCAGAGACAAGGGAAAATCGAGCCGAACACTTGTGGTTGCTTGCTATATCGGCAGCCGTGCTCGTAGCTTCCGCATGGCTGCAATTCGGAAAAGACAGCTGCTTGATGTTTCCCGTACCACTCACAGAAAACCAGATCGCGCTCATGGATACTTGCTTGAGCCGTAGGGTTTTGGGGATATCTTGTCCGGGTTGCGGACTAACGCGCAGCTTTGTGGCAATGGCCCACGGCGAGACGAGAGCCGCGTTCCGTTATAACCCCATGGGGCCCATTTTATTTGTTGTCTGCTGTTTTCAAATTCCATACAGACTCGCCGCCTATTTTGGGAACGCCCGCATGAAAGGAATTGAGGATCGCGTGGGTATAGTAACATGGCTCATAGTGGGCGGGTTGCTCATATTCTGGGCTTTCGGATTCGCGCAGGACACCATCATTCAGTGGCGCGGGATAGAATTCCCATAATTGTCAAGATCAGCCTCGGACAACATGCAGCGAGGCAGGAGGTTTATGTTGGCATTCCTTCTTACGATTTTCTTTAGTGTGGTGCTTGTTATCGGGTTCGTTGTCCTTTCGGGATACTTTTGGCACTGGTACTATTACGCTCCCACGTGTCAGGACGAAACTTATTATTTTACCACCAAGGACGGCTGGCGACTTGCCGCACATCACTACCGGCCTTCAGGTGAGCCGAGCGGCCTTCCCGTTATTCTCTGCCATGGTTTGAGCTCTAACCGATATGCATTCGATCTGCCGGGGGCGCCTTCACTCGCGCGTTTCCTCAAAAGCAAAGGTCGCGATGTATGGTCCGTCGAGCTCAGGGGCTCGGGCATGAGCGATCGATCAAGACTGCTCTTTTCCGATGTCCCTTATAATTGGGAATTTGAGGAGCACCTCCTGGAAGACGCCCCAGCAGTCATCGATTTTGTGCTCAGTCGAACCGGAGCGTCGAAAGCCCATTGGGTCGGTCACAGCATGGGCGGAATGCTTATTCTTGCCCATCTGTCTCGGAACCCGCACGCTGCTATAAGCTCTGCGGTTACCGTGGGGTCGCCCGTAAATTTTCTGAACATGCGAACCCGACAGATAGGTTTTCTGCTGAAGATAACCCCTCTCTTCGACTGGCTTCCAATTTCTCCCTTGCCATTTTTCGGAAGGCTTATGATCCCGGTTGTGCACAGAATGCCAAAGCCGTTGCTCGGGATTTTTAACCTGCCGAACATTGCTCCCGACATTGCGCGAAAAACGGTTGTATTGTGTGCCGAACTGATCACTTCCAATAGAATATGGCTGACCTTTGGTCGATACATTGACACCGGAGCATTCGCGCCGGAAAACAGCAGGCCATACCTTGACGGCCTTGCCGAAGCCAATGCGTCGATTCTGTTCATCGGCGGTTCGAAAGATGCAATGGCTCCTGATTGCGTCGATCCTGATATCTGTACGCCCGAAAACGCAGCAGGGCCAAGAAAAACGCTGATTGCCGGGACTGAATCTGGCTTTATGTGTGATTACGGTCACATGGATCTGTTGGTGGGAAATGCTTCTGAAACAGAAATCTTTCCCACAATACTTGCTTGGCTGCTGGAAAACGACCCCCAATAGCTCCATAGAAGAATTTTCCAGTCTACTTGAAGACCGGGCGATCGTATGATATTCACGCTTCAGCCTGAGGTATCCATGGAGGTCCCATGCAGAGCTCGATTCTGAAAATAGCCCTGATTTACGGAGGTCGTTCAGCGGAACATGAGGTTTCCCTCCGTTCCGCGCTTTCAGTCTTCGACGCAATTGACCGATCAAGGTTCGAGCCCATTCCTGTGCTCATCACCCAAAACGGTGCGTGGTACAGGATGGCTTCAGATGCGGGTTCGTTTTCTCCAGGAGCAACAACTGCAGAAAAAGACCGGCTGCTTTTCTCGCCTGATCCGGAACACCG
>JACRDE010000463.1 GCA_016212935.1 Desulfomonile tiedjei
GTGACCCTATTCGCCCTGATCCTGTCTCTCGGTCTGTTGGTGGATGATCCCATCGTGGACGTCGAGAATATCCACCGGCACTTCAATCTTAAGACCCATCCCCCCTTGGACGCGACCCTGCTCGCTGTCGATGAGGTTCGGCCGCCGACCATCCTGGCTACGTTTGCGGTTATAGCCTCGTTCATTCCGTTGTTCTTCATAACCGGGATGATGGGGCCGTACATGCGTCCAATGGCTTTGAACGTCCCAATAGCGATGCTGATGTCGCTTGTGATTGCGTTCACTGTGACCCCATGGATTACTTATCACGCGCTCAAACACGAATACTACAAAGAGCAGAAGCCCTACGATTTTAGGACCGGAGCGATCTATCGCTCTTACAGCAGAGTGATTACTCCATTCCTGGATAATTCCCGCAAGAGCTTAATTTTCATCGGCGTCGTGGTGGTAGCTCTAGTGTTGTCGTTACTGCTGGTTGCGCTCAAGCTCGTTCCGGTGAAAATGCTCCCATTTGACAACAAGAACGAATTCCTCATCTTGATCGACATGCCGGAGGGAACCACTCTTGAGACCACGGACCAAGTCTCAGCGGAGGTGGAACGCTATCTTGCCTCTGTAAATGAGGTCAGAGACGTGGAGTCATACGTGGGCGTGGGGTCTCCTATAGACTTCAACGGGATGGTCCGCCAATATTACTTCAGGAAGGGAAGCCACATCGCGGACATAAGAGTGAATCTTCTGGAAAAGCATGAACGGGAGTTTCAGTCTCACGGCATAGTATTGAGAATCCGGCCTGATATCGAAAAGATCGGCAAGAAGTATAATGCCAACATCAAAGTGGTGGAAGTTCCTCCCGGACCTCCGGTGTTTTCAACTATTGTCGCTGAAGTCTACGGTCCGCCTGCGGCGTCCTATGAAGACATCATCAGTCAATCGCAAAAAGTCCGAAAGATGATGGAAAGTGCTCCACAAGTTGTGGATGTGGACGATTCAGTGGACGCGGACCAGACCCGATACGATTTCGTGGTGGACAAGGTGAAAGCCGGTCTTCACGGAATAACTGTAGAAGAAGTCGCTCGTTCCGCTCAGATTTTTCTGGGCGGACAGTCTCCGACCATAGTTCACAGCGACAATGAGCGCTCCCCTCTGGAGGTGAACCTTCGTCTGCCTCGCTCACTGCGGTCAAGACCCGAAGATATGGGGCCAATACGAGTCAAGGCTGCGGACGGCTCCATGGTTCCGTTCAATGAATTGGGAGAATTACGCAAAACGCTGGTGGACAAGACTATTTATCGCAAGAACATGGAGCGGGTGGTATTCGTTACAGGGGAAACGGCTGGCCGGAGTCCGGTGGACGCTATACTGGAACTCATATCTACCGCGGAGAAGGACCAGCTTCGCGATGGATTCAAGGTCAACTGGGCAGGGGAAGGAGAATGGAAAATCACCCTGGAAGTGTTTCGGGATTTGGGACTGGCTTTCGCTGGCGCGTTGATACTCATTTATATACTTCTCGTACAGCAGACTGAGTCATTTGTGGTTCCGCTGGTAATAATGGTTGCAATTCCTCTGACTATGATCGGCATAATGCCCGGTTTTGCTTTCCTGAACCTGATCATGTCACAGAATATAGGATTATACCGCGACGCGATTTTCTTCACTGCTACCGGAATGATTGGAATGATAGCCCTCGCAGGAATTGTCGTGAGAAATTCGATAATCTTGATCGATTTCATTCGTATAAAGGTGGGAATGGGGCTGGACCTGAAGCAGGCCATCGTCGAATCCGGAGCAGTTAGATTTACCCCCATTCTTCTGACCGCAGGCGCTGCAATATTTGGCTCCTGGATAATTACCTTGGATCCGGTCTTCTCCGGTTTGGCTTGGTCTTTCATTTTCGGTGTTTTTGCTTCAACCGTGTTTACGCTCGTGGTGGTCCCAGTGATTTACCATCTCATATATGGCGGCGTGAAATTGAGCAAATCTTAGCGGGGCTTCAGCAAATGCACACTTGCGGGCGAGTGAACTGATGTTTACTTTGTAATGTAACCGCAGGGTGAGTTTTGTTACTCGGAGTAATTTTCGCCGAGATTACTTATCAATTAATGAGGGAGCTGAAAGATGATCAACGAAAAGATCCAGGATGCTTTCAACGAGCAACTCAACGCGGAACTCTATTCTTCTTACCTGTATCTGTCCATGGCAGCATATTTCCAGTCCGTGAACCTGGAAGGACTTGCAAGCTGGATGCGTTGTCAGGCGCAGGAAGAAATACTCCATGCCATGAAGTTCTACAACTTCATTAACGAACGCGCTGGACGGGTACTCCTTGCTGCCATCGAAGGGCCTCCTATCAAGTGGGAATCACCACTGGCAGCGTTTGAAGACGCTTATCGGCACGAGGAAAAGGTAACGGGGCTCATAAACAATCTCGTTGATCTGGCGATTCAAGAAAAGGATCATGCGGCCAATGCTTTTCTTCAATGGTTCGTGAACGAGCAGGTAGAAGAAGAGTCATCTGTGGACGCAGTGGTTCATCAACTCAAGCTTGCCGGTGATCAGGGCAGCGGATTGTTCATGATAGATCGTGAATTGGCCACACGCGTATTCGTTCTGCCGCCGGCCTAGGGCAGCGAGTAATGGTGTAGTCGAACAAGGTCCAGGTGCTTGCCGAAATCTACGAAATTCGCGATTATTGGGTAGTTTCCGAAAATTGTGTTAATCAAATGCTTCTCCAACGAGGCCACTAACACCAGGAGGAACGGCATGGCGGACGGCGATGACAGATCTTTGCGCATGGTGGCTGCTGCTCTGGAAAAAGAAGAGAAGGGCAGGGATTTTTACAAGGACGCCTCGGAAAAATGCAGCAATGAACTCGGTAGAGAATTGTTCCACACTTTGATGATCGAAGAAGGCATCCACATCAAGAGAATAAAGCAGATCTATGAGTCTCTCCGAGGGGGGGGCGCGTGGACGGAAGAATGGAGATCATTCAAAGGAATAAACGAGTCGCTACAAAGCGTTGTCCGAGAGAGAATCAACAAGCTTGGCCCCAAGGTCCAGTCCGTCGGAGGAGATCTGGACGCCGTGGAAATAGGACTCCAGATGGAACAGAGCGCCATTAATTTCTATGAAGAGGAACTCCCAAAAGCATCGGGGGCCGTAGAGAAGGAATTTATAAAGAAAATGATCGCTGAGGAACACGCTCATTTCGCTTCCCTTGCAGATCTCAAGCTGTACCTGACCAACCCGCTGTCCTGGTTCACTGAGAAAGAAAGTCCGTCTCTGGACGGAGCATAGTTTGCCCGATCGAACATGTCATTATCGGGGGGCTTCGTTTCGTAACGGATGTCCCCCGTTTATTTTGATAAGGACTCATCTTGCGTTCTGACCGAGAGAAATGGGATCTGAGATACTCGCAGGATTCTGGCCGAATCCCTGAAGCGGACGAGTTTGTAATTTCTAACTCCTCACTCCTGACTTCGGGAATTGCCATGGATCTCGCATGCGGGTTGGGCGGCGATTCGATTTTCCTTGCTGAGAGAGGCTATACGGTCCACGCCGTAGACATCAGCTCAGAAGCAATCTTCAGGCTTGCGAGGGCATCCCGACGCATGGGTCTCGATATTCATCCAGTGATAGCGGATCTAGACCGTTTCCCGCTTCCCAAGGACTACTACGATCTAATAGTGGTCTTCTATTTCTTCGCAAAAGACCTGATGCCAGGAATCGTATCTGCCCTGAGAAAAGGAGGGCTGCTATTTTACGCAACGTACAATCAGCGGCACAAGAGCCTGAACCCGTGTTTCAATCCCGACTATCTCGTACCTCCAGACGGACTCGCCAAATATTTTCCAGGTTTTGATATACTGATTCACGAAACCGCCGCTGGCGAGCGACAGAATATCTCCCGAGTCCTCGCCGAAAAAGCGATGGATTAAAATCTTCCCGGCGAAGCTTCTGCATGATAGGGCCACTTGACGGACTACAAATCGCTGTAGGCGCTCTGCGCGTGAATATTATGCGCTCCCTGCTGACCATGCTGGGAATTGTGATTGGCGTGGGAGCCGTCATAGTCATGGTAGCGGTCGGAGCTGGAGCGCGTGAGATGATAGGACAGCAGATTCGCTCCATAGGGAGCAATCTGATTCTCGTGGTGCCTGGTGCCTCCATGACAGGTGGCGCCAGAATGGGATCCGGTTCGGTGCACACCTTGAAATCGTCGGACGCGGAAGCCATAGCAAAAGAATTGCCTGCGGTCAGATATGCGGCTCCTGTATGGGGGGAAGTGACTCAGGTTGTTTACGGAAACCGAAACTGGAGAACTAGAGTCACAGGAACCACTAAGGACTACTTCCCTGTACGTGAATGGAAAACCTGGTACGGCCGCATGTTCACCGCTGAAGAAGAGGCAACAGCTGCGAAAGTGGCCATTGTAGGAACCTCAGTAGTTGATAATCTCATGGGCGAGACTTACCCTCTGGGAAAAGTTGTGCGTATAAAGAATGTGCCTTTCACGGTCATAGGAGTTTTGGAGAAGAAAGGTCAATCCCCGCGGGGAGATGATCAGGACGATGTGATATTCGTTCCACTGAAGACCGCACAGTATAGACTCTTCGGGACCCCGTTCCCTGATGAGGTGAATGCAGTCCTTATACAGTCCAAAGAAATTGACCTGATTCCGGATGCGGAAAGACAAGTGAATGAGTTGCTCGGGAGGCGTCACAAAATAGGCCGGAATCAGGAGAATGACTTCACTGTCCGAAATCTCACGGAAATTCTCGACACAGCGAAGAAGAGTCTCAACGTGATGACGACTCTTCTGGGAGCCATTGCGGCAATATCGCTACTGGTGGGCGGTATTGGAATAATGAATATTATGCTTGTTTCCGTGACCGAGCGCACAAAAGAGATCGGTATAAGAATGTCCGTAGGAGCGAGATCATCGGACATCCTTTCGCAGTTCCTGATCGAGGCGGTGGTGCTTTCAATGGTTGGCGGATTGACAGGAATAATACTGGGTATTGGCGGGGCATTCCTGTTCGCAAAGACCAGCGGTTGGCCGGCATTGGTAAATCCTGCGGCCATGCTGATAGCCCTTGTGTTTTCGGCTGCCGTCGGAGTCTTTTTCGGGTTTTACCCTGCGTACAAGGCCTCAAAATTGCACCCCATCGACGCCTTGAGATACGAATGAGCCACAAGAGCACTGGCCGCATGGGCGCATCCAGACCGGCCCCGACGGAAGAACGACGATCCGAAGATCTATATTTCCACGTGTTTTCTTAGAGACTCCACGTCGATGCAGCTTTTCAGCTCTTCCTTTGGGGCATCGTTCGGACTTTTGAGCGCGTCCGCAGGGCAGAGAAATTCATTCCCCGCGGCGTCTCTTACCCACACGTATGGTTTACGTTTGTCTTTCTCTTCCTTAATGGTCACTGATCCAGGCCTCCGTGAAGATTTTCCTCACTATTAGTTTATGGATTCCAAAACTAAACGCAAATTCATCAGAAAGTTCGGAAGCTAGGACTGGGAAGAACTCACTGAAGTAGCAAGCAGCCTTGACCGGGCGGCTCTTTTTAATTAAATTGATCCTGATTCAATTAAATTTCTTGAAGGTTTCGAGGAGCATGCAAAAGATCGGTTCTTTCTGGCGGGGTCGCTTTTCAGAGTGGTTTCGCCGTCGATCCAGTTTACTCATACCGTACGATGCTTCGAAAGGGCCATTTTTTTCAAGCCGTGTTCCATTTCTGATCCTTTTGGCCCTGTCCCTGGTTGGATGCTTTGCCACGGCTTTCTTGACCTACAGGCATATAGTGCTGGTCAGCAACACCGGAGGTGTTCCGGACTCCGCGTTGTGTCGCTCTCACGGAAGCATAAACTGTGACGCGATTCTTCTGAACGATTACGCAACCTTGTTCGGATACATTTCATCAGCCTCTCTTGGGTTTATGGGGTTCGTTTTCGTTTTGTGGCTCGTTCTGAACGCTTTGTTCAATGAGCGAATGAGAAAAACCTCGTGGGTATTTTTGATAGTCTATTTTTTCGCTGCGATAGGATTTAGCTGGTACTACGTTTATGTGATGATGTTTGAGGTTGATTACATTTGCACCTGGTGCTTGGTGGTGCACGCTGTGAATTTGTTGTCCTTGATCGTAGTCCTCTGGGTGTCGATTCGAAAAAAGAAAAGCTTTCTCCTGAAAGAGATTTCCACCCTGGGTGAGCGCGTTTATTTCATCGGAGCGGGATTGATCATATGTCTGTTGACGCTTTCTGCCGCAACCGGCATTGAAAAGTCTCAGGTACTTGAGGATGTGAAAATCAAATATGAAGAGCTTGCCAATGATCCTGCCGTGGTAGCAGCGGTTCTTCGGAGTTCTCCGACTTACGAGATTCCTGTCTCAGCAGCGGACCCTGTTTTCGGGGCCGAGTCTGCGCCCCACAGTCTAGTCTTTTTCAGCGACTTCCAATGCCCGGTTTGCGCTCGCACTGAAGACTACCTGAAGAAGATTGTGAATGCGAATCCGGGAGTCCTAAATTTGATTTTTAAGAATTATCCCCTATCAATAGAATGCAATCCCGGTGTGCTCTCGGATCTGCACCCCAAGGCGTGCCCTGCCGCGCGTGCAGCGTATGCGGCGTTCATTCTCGGTGGAGCCAAGGGTTTTTGGGCTTTCGGTGACAGGCTTTTCCAGAATCAGAAACGGCTCAAGGACAATCCCTGGATGGATTTCGCGATGCAGCTGAAGCTGGATACCGGAAAATTCCAAGAGCTTCTAGCCCCTGATTCGGAGGCAGGAAAGAAGATAAAAGATGACGCTGCGATGGGAATCAAGCTCAAGCTCAATTCGACTCCTCAGGTTTTCTTCAAAGGAAAAAGGATTCCTGAGAATTTCAGAGGCCAGTTTATGGTGGAAGCCCTTGATGAGCTCATTAAGGGCGAGCACCCGGAACTGAAGGACTTTCAACTCAAGCGACCCTGATGGACGCACATAACGAATCAAGGGTCATGACACGATCCGGATTTCCCGATGGGAGAAAAAAGATGCATCAGAGTGACTTCCGTTACAGAGTGGCAATGTTTTCAACTATCATATACCTGGCAGCGTTTATGGCCATCGTCGCACCCGCACCAAACGCATTCGGCCAGAGTGACCCCATTCCCAAGGAAATAGTGGACCTGAAAATGGGTGACACTTCCGCTGCGGTA
>JACRDE010000464.1 GCA_016212935.1 Desulfomonile tiedjei
CCGAGTGTCTGCGCCACGAACCGAGCCTCTTCGGATTCATCGTACGACTTCTTGTCGAACCCGATTGTGAAGGTGCGCAGGGGCATTCCCAGCTTACGCGCCATGACTGCAGCGACCGTGGTAGAATCCAACCCACCGCTGAGCAGAGCGCCTATCGGAACATCTGAAATCATCTGGCGTTGCACGGCCGTTTGAACGAGGTGAAGGATTTCTTCTTCAAATTCCCACTTGCCCGAGCCCTCCTCTCCTTCAGCTGGTAAGGGGATATCCCAATATTGACGAATTGTTAGTCCGTCCTGGCTGCAGGTGAGCGTATGTCCGGGTGGGAGCTTTCTTATCGCGGCAAACGCAGTGGCAGGCGTGGGGACGTACATGAGTGACAAATAGTCGTACAGGGATTGATAATCAGGCTTTCTTGAGATCGGGGCTTCAAGAAGCGCTTTTATTTCGCTCCCGAAATAAAACCCGGCGCCACGTTCGTAAGAATAAAACAGAGGCTTTATACCAAGTCGATCCCGAGCAATAAACACCACGTGTCGTACGGAGTCCCAAATTGCGAACGCGAACATTCCATTCAGTCGATTTACGCAGCTATCGCCCACTTCTTCATACAAATGGAGAATGACTTCGGTGTCCGATCGAGTTCTGAAAACATGCCCCTTTGATGCCAGCTCAGACCGCAATTCGGGATGATTGTAAATTTCACCATTGAATACTATCCAGATCGTCTTGTCTTCATTGCATATCGGCTGAAAACCACTTTCGAGATCGATTATGCTCAGCCGTCGCATCGCGATTCCCACGGGTCCCGAAACGAGGTAGCCCTCATCATCGGGACCGCGGTGAATCATAGTCCTGTTCATGCGTTCCAGAACAGCCCGGTCCGCCAAGGCCCCGGATTCGGTCATTAGAATTCCGCAAATTCCGCACATGTTACCGAATTGTCAATTCTTGTCCCGTTCCTGGAGTCTGAGGGCAGCAAACTGGTCCAGGATAAGACCAAAAAAAATAATATTTATTCCACCAGCAAGGAACAGAACTGTTCCTCCGGAAAATTGAGCGAATAGAATGAGATTGCGAACAGTCAGCACTATTCCGGCTACAATCATCAGCATGCCCGCAGGGAAGAAGATTTTATTGGGATTAGCCATGGTGATGACGCGTAGAATGAACATCATAAAACGAAATCCGTCCCTGAAAGGCCGCAGTTTACTCTCAGTGAGAGTCGGCCTGTGCCTGACCTGAATCGGGACGAAGAGCACGTTGTACCCCGCTGTGATGAAACTCAAGGTACTAGTGGACGGAAACGAGTATCCGTTTGGATAGATGTGGAGGAATCGACATGCAACTGAATGACGAAAAGCCCTGAATCCTGAAGTTAGATCCATTATTTGTTGTTCAGCCAGAAAAGAAGCCAAGTTCCTCAAGAACAAGTTCCCTGCGGTTCTCAGGCGTGATCCTTCACCGTCAGCAAAGGACCTAGCACCCACCACAAGATCATAGTCTTTAAGAAAACTCAGCAGCTTCGGCAATTCCTTGGGGTCATGCTGTCTGTCCGCGTCAAGCACAGCGACGTAGCCGCCCGAGATGGCACGAAGAGCGGTCTTAATGGCCGCTCCGTTACCCTTGTTCAGAGGATGGGAAATCACGTCCGCACCTGCTGCCCGGGCACTTTCTGCGGTCGCGTCGGTGGAGCCGTCGTCGATCACCAGTACTCGAGCCTGGGGGAGCGCTTGTTTCACTTCCAGGACGATCTCAGCCACTGTGATCCCCTCGTTGTACGCTGGAATGACCACCGTGACCTGTTCCTCCACCGGACGACTCTGATCATCGGGACTATTTCTTATTTCAGCCATAATTCTACTTGATGGAACCCATTATCCTGTAACTTGTTCTTGAAATCACCGGTCTTACCTGCCAGAGACCTAACTGCGCATCGAGACGCCTGTGATAAATGTCAAGGAATTGGCATGGAATATCATCAATCGAGATTGCTGTCAAAAGCGGAATGAATGGCTGGTGGCGGTGCAGGGACTCGAACCCCGGACACTGCGGATATGAGCCGCATGCTCTAACCTGCTGAGCTACACCGCCATGACAAAAGATACACATAACATCGCCGACGCGCGCCTGTCAAGGGCTATAGAGGAGTGTTTTTGAATATACTGAAACACCTGTTCCGGCCTACGACAATCGAGTCTTTCACCACGATCTCGAAGGGGCGCAGAATGTCCCTGAGTCGCTCGGCCTCTTCCCGGTCCCGCATAGAGGGAAGCGGGGGACCGTGCGGATGATTGTGGGCTATGATCAAGGATGTGGCATTATACATGAGCGCACGTTCCATGATCTGCCTGGGAAACAGAACCATGTGGTCCACTGTTCCCGCTCCCAAGAAGTCCTGTCCAAGTATTACCCCCTGATCGTTGAAAAAAACCGCGAGCGCCTTCTCTTCTTTCATCCCGGAGAACCGGGACAGCAGGTAACGCTCTACTTCTTTGGAGTTGGCAAAAATGTCTTTCTCATGACCGTCTGCTTCTCCGCATCTGGAGACCAGTTGTGCTGCGACGCGTATCAGTCCTGCGGTTTTAGAATCCAGTCCTTCCACCTGAGTGAGCTCTACCGTTGACGCGTTAAGCACTTCCCTGAGACTGCGGAATTCGATCATCAGCCTTTCCGCCAAGTTTTTGGCGTTGTCGGCCGCAATCGCATACATCAGTAGCAGTTCGAGTATTTCAGCATCTGTCAGGGCGTGCTGCGCCGATCGGAAAAGGCGTTCTTTGAGCTCTTCTTCGCGATCCGTCATGGCTTACTATACCGCGGAGCAGTCAATCATGGCCGCCTTTGCATAGGTTGCGGGTAGCGACGGCCTACCAGAGTCTTATACCATTTCAGTCAAGGATGGGAAAAAAGGTCGCATCGCGCCGTCATTGCCCGGTGTGTAACGACGGAGCAATCTCAAACATCGGAGAAAGGGCGATAGCGACGAGCATCTGCCATGATTTTCAACAGAAACTGCTTCGCTGCGCTCGCAAAGACCTGTCGGGCCTCGTTGCCCAGCATAAGTGAAGGATCACCATATTCTCTTGAATTTTGTTGTCCGCCGTCGCATAATTCAGCCAAATTCAATCTGTAATACTTCAGTCAAGGGCGGCGCCGTCTCTAGTCAGAAGGCTTTGTCCGCCTCGAATTATCTCATCCGGATACACTACGGAAGGAGCCAATGGGCAGTAACAGAGCACTGGTAACAGGAGTCACGGGCCAAGACGGCGCTTATCTAGTCGAATTCCTCCTCAAAAAAGGTTATGAAGTTTGCGGTGTAAAGAGGCGCAGTTCCTTAATAAATACGCAGCGAATAGACGGATTCTACCAGGATCCGCACGTCAACTCCAGGAATTTCATTCTGGAATACGGCGACATGACTGATTCTACAAACCTCATTCGCATCATTCAGGAGTTTCAGCCAACTGAAATATACAATCTTGCGGCGCAGAGCCACGTGAAAGTTTCGTTTGAAACTCCTGAATACACTGCCAACTCGGATGCACTGGGCACTCTGCGACTTCTAGAAGCAATCCGAATCTTGAGACTGCAAGATAGGGTGCGATTCTACCAGGCTTCCACAAGCGAGCTTTACGGACTCACTCAGGAGACGCCGCAAAAAGAGACGACGCCGTTTTATCCGAGAAGTCCTTACGCAGTTGCGAAACTCTACGGGTATTGGATTTGCCTCAATTATCGAGAGGCCTATAGATTTTTTGCGTCCAACGGTATTTTGTTCAATCACGAGTCACCGATGCGCGGGGAAACCTTTGTTACAAGAAAAATCACTCGTGCAGTTGCTCGAATTAAGCTTGAAATGCAAGAGAAACTGTACCTGGGAAACCTCGACGCGAAAAGAGATTGGGGATTCGCAGGAGATTACGTGGAGGCGATGTGGTTGATACTGCAACACCACGAAGCCGACGATTTTGTTATTGCCAGCGGGAAGAACCATTCAGTCAGGGAATTTGTAGAGCGCGCGTTCAAAGAAGTAGGGATAACTGTAGCCTGGCAAGGTGAAGGCCTCCTGGAACAGGGAGTAGATGCGGAAACCGGGCGTATCCTGGTTTGCGTGGACCCGAGGTATTTCAGACCCACCGAGGTGCATGAATTGCTGGGAGATGCATCAAAAGCGGCTCAACTCCTGGGCTGGAAACCCAGGATGACTTTTTCCGAGCTCGTAAGACGCATGGTAGTGTCCGATTTGAGAGAAGCCGAAAAAGAGAGGCTGTGCAAGACAAACGGTTTTTATTGAATTCCATGACTGCCGTGGAGTCATATATTAGGCGGGTTTGTTAAGTTTGTTTACATATTTTAGATTATTGATTTTCATTGACTTTGGCCTTGATCTTGTTTAATGATTATTCCAATTATCTGCACAGAAAGGCGCGCCGGAAATGCATAGAGCTTCTTTTTTTAGCCTGTGTATCGTTGTTGTAGTGGCATTGGTTTTTTCCTCGGGCGCAAGTCTTTGTGTAGCTCAAGACTTTCCCGGCTTAGCAAATCCTTTTTCCCCGATCTTTTCTTTTCCCCCGTTACAGGCTGAGGCAAGAGGAACCCTAATTTGGATGAATTTGCTCAAGGGAAGTGAATCCGCTCCGTCTGTCCCCGCAACTTTTGATTTCAAGAAATTCTGGGGCATGGACCAAGGCGCTGCGTTCTTGGACGCTATGGTCAGACTCCAGGTAGGGCCGTTTTCAGCACGATTACATAGCAATATGAGATACTTCAAAGGTACGGATAGTTTTCCTGCCAGTCTTGCTGGAGTGGGGGTTGCCGCATTCGACTACACTGGATTGCGCATTGGAGGAGACTTTGACGTGCTTCGATGGGGTAGGTCCAGGGTGGGCATCGATATGGATTACGATTTGTATCACCCTGTAGTTACGGCCACCGGGATCAGCGAGCTCACTGGACCCTCGGCAATGACTCTGGGTTTTCACGCGGTCTATAATCCCTCGTACAATTTCTACGGTTTTTCGGCAGTCGGTGAGGGCAGGGCCAGGTGGTCCATCGTCGGATCCCAGATCAGTGATTGGGAAATCTCAGCGGGGTTGAAGGGGCCCGAGACAGTACTGGGCTCAGTGGCGATCATGACCGGATATCGCCGCACCAATGTAGCATTCAGCGACTGGGTCACAGTAGGGCCGCCTTGGCCGCAACAGACTGCCGTCCCTGTGCGAGCCAATATTGACGTAAGCATGGGCGGTTGGTTTGGGCAGCTTGCCTACTACTACTAGAAGAATATATCCGCACGAATTCTCGTAATGGAGAGGGCCCCCTTTTGGAGCCCTCTCTTCGTTTTTACTTCGAGTAGCGTTCGAATCTTTCTTCCACTTTTTTCCAGTCTATGATGTTCGCGAACGCGTCCACGTACTCGGCCCTGCGGTTCTGATACTTCAGATAGTACGCGTGCTCCCAGACGTCGCAAACCATCAGGGGCATCGCGCCCCAGCTCGTAAGATTCTGGTGCTTCTCAGCCTGCATTATTACGAGCCTCTTGCTGAAAGGTTCCCACGCCAGCACCCCCCAGCCGGATGCTTCCACGTCCTTTGATGCAGTCGCGAACTGTTTCCAGAAGGTTTCAAAAGAACCGAAATCCCTCTTGATTGCGTCGGCCAGTTTCCCGGAAGGCGCACCGCCCGCTTTCGGACCGATGGTGGAGAAATATATCCAGTGCAGCACCACCCCTGAGCCGTTGAAGGCCAGATCTCTGCTCAGCGCTTTGATGTTGTCGAAATTCCCTTCGATCCTTGCCTTTTCCAGTTTTTCAAGGGCAGCGTTGAGGCCCTTGATGTAACCATCGAAATGCTTGCCGTGATGGATTTTCACTGTTTCTTTGTCAATAACCGGTTCAAGAGCGTCTTCCGCGTAGGATAGGGGCGGGAGTTGATGTGCGAATACCCCCGGCTCTTTTGGTTGGGCGTGGGCCTCAGTGGCAAGGAATTGAGACAGTATTCCTGCAGTAGCCACGACTCCCACACCAGAGATAACCTCGCGTCTCGACAATTCGTCCTTCATTTGAACTTCCCCCTGACATCAATTGAACTGATTCGAGCATAAATGATTGTAGTGAACCTGTGAAGGGAGAAAGCCGGGCCGATCGCGCGGAATAACCTTCAGAGCCTCTCAAAGCTGACAGGCCAACGGCTTATTCAGCGCTATGTTTTCGAGGCTTATGCTCACGTCGTAACAGAGTATCTCGACGCCGTTTCGCATCGCTCTTCTGAGTTCAAGTCCGTATGCGGGATCAATGTGATCCGCAGGCCTGAAGATAGACGCATCCATTCGCTGGACCAGGAAAAAGATCACGGCTCTGTTGCTGGATTTCGCGATTTCTTGTAGGTCCACCAAGTGCTTGAGACCGCGGGTGGTGACAGCATCCGGAAAATAGGCCACATTTCCGTCAATCAGAGTGCAGTTCTTGATCTCAACGAAGCAACTTTTCCCGGGACTCTCCAGAAGCAGGTCAAGCCTGGAATTCAATCCGTACCGTACTTCCGCCCGAACGCTCTCGTATCCGAGCAATTCAGGAATCACCTCGTCTATGACCGACTGCCTCACCAGTTTGTTCGGTACCCCAGTGTTCACCCCCACGAGCGAGGACGGCATTTCTATCAATTCCCATGTGTAAGCCAGGCGCCGTTTCGGGTTTGAGCTACGAGAGAGATACACTGGCCTGCCGGGCTCGCAGCAAGATTTCATGCTACCAGAATTCGGACAGTGAGTTGTCACGAGTTCTCCCCCGTCAAGCAAGACATCCGCCATAAATCGCTTGTATCGGCGGACCAAGACACCCTTGGTCAGAGCGGGCCATGGGAGGCCGCTGTTGTTATTGGGGTTCAGCAATGGGCCTTATCCGAAGGAGATTTTTCTGTCGCATACTTGGGGGCCAGGATTAAGGCAGACCGAAAGAGATATCCCTGCGGTGAAACAGGCGTAGTATATTTCTAATCTCGGGCTTGAAAGCTTTGGTCCATTCTGATCAGCGCTTGCCGGGCCGCATTCTGCGCGGCCTCTCTCTTGTTTTTTCCCGTGCCTAGCCCTGCCATTTCGCTTCCGAGATATACAGCTACGGAAAAAGTCTTCTGATGCTCTTCGCCCCACTGATCCACCACTTCATAAGTGGGAGTAATTCCGAGCCTTGCCTGAGCTCTTTCTTGAAGTACGCTCTTGCAGTCGTCGATTCCTTCCCTGGTTGAACAGCGCCTTATCATCGGATAGAAATGTTTCTGAATCATGTGGGCCGCCCGATCAAATCCGCCATCCAAGTAGACCGCAGCGATCAGTGCCTCCAGAGTGTCAGCAAGGATTGAATCCCGGTTTCTGCACCCGGATATTTCGTCCCCCCGGCCCATCCTGATAAAGCCCGACAGGCCAAGTTGTCTCATGAGTTGAGCCAAAGCGGCTCTGTTGACCAAGCTTGCCCTTTTTTTCTGGAGTTCGCCTTCCTCATCTTCCGGGAATTCCTGGTAGAGTATGTCCGCGATTACCAGACCCAATACCGCGTCGCCCAGGAATTCCAAGCGTTCTTTGTGTTCTCTGCAGCTTTCCCGGTTTTCGTGCCAAAAGCTCCTTCTGGTGAGGGCATTCAAAAGATGGCACGTATCCCCGAAGGTATGCCCCAGGATTTCTTCTATTTCGCGCAATTCTTGTCCAAAAATATCGTTCATTATAGCTTCTTCAATGAAGATGTCAGGTCTTCCGTACAAGAATGCGCGGTAAGATCGTAGAACAGCGGCGTGATCGATACATATCCATGCATGAGAGCGACTGCGTCTATTTCTTCATCGGTTTCGTCAGTGGGAATCTCCCCGGAAAGCCAGTAATATCTGTTCCCTCTAGGATCTTCACGTTGTTCGAAGGATTCCCGAAACTTGGAAAGACACTGCCGTGTCAATTTGTATCCAAGCGTTTTTTCTGGAGGCAGAGCAGGCACATTCACATTCAGTGCCACTCCTCTGGGTAGATTGAATTTGAGCAGCCATCGGGTCAATCTCTCAATGTGAGGCATCGCCCATTGGAAAGGCGGAAACTTCTTCTGCGCCAGAGAAACGGCCATCGCCGGAATGCCCAGAATAGCCGCCTCGGTAGCAGCGGAAACAGTGCCGGAATACAAAACGTTGATTCCTACATTGGCTCCGTTATTTATCCCCGAAATCACCAGATCAGGTTGTCTTGGCAGAATGGAGTAAAGAGCGAGCTTTACAGAATCCGCGGGAGTTCCGCTGATGCCATAGCCGTAAAATGAGCCGTCTCTGGAAATCTCATGGGCCTTAATGGGATCGTACAGAGTTATGGAATGCCCCACAGCGCTCTGTTCGGTCTCTGGTGCCACCAGATAAACTTCGCCGACCTTTTCCGCTGCCATTTTCAGATAACGGATTCCTTCCGCGTGAATACCGTCATCGTTTGTCAGCAAAATCAGCGGTCGATCTTTCTTCATGCCAGTTCTTCGCATGCCTTTCGAAGCCGTCCCAAACCCTTCAGTATTGTCTCCTCGCTGGTGGCGAAGGAAAGCCGAATGTGATCCTCGGATCCAAAGGGCCCACCCGGCACACAGGCCAAGTAATGACGCTCCAGCAAGTATTTTGAAAAATCAGTGGAGTTTTCTATCCCGTACTCACCGTAGAATCTTGAGGTGTTCACGAACACGTAGAACGCTCCGTCAGGCTTCACTGCAGAAAGGCCTGGAATCTCATCTATACCTCTCAGCATCAAATCGCGGCGATGCTGGAAGATCTCTCTCATGCGTCCCACTTCATCCTGAGGTCCGTTCAGAGCTTCCACCGCCGCAGCCTGGGCAGTATTGTTCGGATTGGAAGTGGACTGGCTCTGTATGTCCGTAGCCGCTTTCACCAGGGCTGAGTTGGTGGACGCCAGGTAACCGATGCGTAATCCGGTCATAGCGTATGTCTTTGATACCCCATTGACCATAATCGTACGGTCTTTCATCCCGGGCAACGAGGCGAACGGAACAAATGTGTTTCCGTCGTACAGGAGCTTGTCGTATATCTCGTCGGAGATAACGATGAGGTCGTGCTTATCTGCGACGCTAGCGATGTTTTCGAGTACCTCGAGAGGGTATACGACCCCGGTGGGATTGGACGGAGAATTGAGCAATATTGCCTTGGTCTTTTCCGTGACTCGTTTTTCCAGCTCCGATATTTCCGGGATAAAGCGATTGCCTTCAGAGGAAGGGACTATGACTGCAGCGCCACCGGCAAGAGCGACCATTTCAGGATATGAAACCCAATAGGGAGCGAACACTATGACCTCGTCGTCAGGGTCAACCACTGCTTGGAAGATATTGTAAAGGCTGTGCTTTGCCCCACACGAAATCACTATCTCGGAGGGTTTGTATTCAAGGCCGTAATCCTGCGCGAGCCTGCTGACCACGGCCTTCTTCAGATCCACGATTCCCCCCACGGGTGTATAGAACGTTTCCCCGCGATCCAAGGACTTCTTGGCTGCATCTCGTATGTGAGAGGGAGTGGTAAAGTCAGGCTCGCCTGCGCCGAAGCCTACCACGTCCAATCCTTGGCTCTTCAACTCTTTTTCCTTTGCGGATATTGCCAAGGTAGCCGAAGGCTTGAGTTCATTAGCCCTCTTGGAGAGAATTCTGCTCATCTGATACTCCTAGATCGCGATTAATGGTTCCTTATATTAGGAAACTTCTTCTTCAGCTCTTTCAGCACATAATCCGGCACCAGACCTTCAGGGGAACCGCCAGCCATCACTGTGGCCTTGATTATTCGTGAACTCACGTAGAGGTATCTGTGTGCGGTCATAAGAAAGAAAGTCTCTATTTTTCGACTGAGTTTGCGGTTCATCAGAGCGAGCTGAAACTCGTACTCGAAATCGGAAACCGCTCTCAGTCCTCTGATTATCGCCTGTGCCTTTTTGCGTTCAGCGTATCGGACCAACAGTCCGTCGAACGCGTCGCACAGGATGCGCGGATCTCCGTCCACGCTATTGCGTATCATGTCGAGCCGCTCTTCAAGTGTGAAGATCGTCTCTTTCTCAGGATTGACTCCGAGAGCGACGATGATGCGGTCGAAGGTGCCCAAGGCTCTACGTATGATTTCCAGGTGTCCGTTATGAAACGGATCGAACGTTCCCGGGTACACAGCTGTTTTTAGTCCCATTGCTTCAACCCTTGGCCGGTCTAAGTAGATGCAGGGCCAAAATGAAATATTTCAACCAGCGTTCCGCCGTACTTCCTGGAAAACACCTTCTGGAATTGCGGCGGAGCCTGAGGCGCATTTCCTGAGTCCGTTTCGATCACGAGAAGCCCGGCAGGTTCAATGACCGTTGGAAGATTTGGATCAAACGTAACTTTGCCGATCCAATCCGACCCATACGGCGGGTCAACAAATACGATTCCGAATTTTTCGTGTCGTTCCGCCAGCTTTTTCAGGGCAGTCAATGCATTCAGACTCAATATCTTGACCTGTTCAGCTATTCCAAGGAGCTCAGCGTTTCGACGCAGCAGCTCTACCGCCTGCCGGTCATCGTCTGAGAACGCTGCGAACTGTGCGCCTCTGCTGAGGGCCTCGAAGCCTAAAGCGCCCGTTCCTGCGAACAGGTCGAGGATCCGCGAGCCGATGACCGCTTGCCCGAGAGTGCTGAACAACGCCTCACGAACGCGGTCCGCAGTGGGACGTACACCTTTGTGACGAGGCGAAACTAACCGAACACCTTTGAAACGGCCGGCAATGATCCTCATACCAAATTCATTTGTATACCCTCTTTTATGTTGCTGTTCAAGAGGCCGGAAGCGTTCCGCAAATCTTTTTTTCTCGCGTCAATTGTTCATCGGCAGCCCCCCTTTACGCTGACCGCTGAGATTCCTGTATGGTAGTATGCTGCAAGAACCACGAGTGAACGCGGATGAACGCGGATAAGAGAGCAGACTCGCTGTAGCAGTGAAGTCGATTTGGGGTTCAAGACGGGATTGATTCTCTTATTTCGCAAATCCGCCGTGATGATTATCTTTGTCTGTAGCGGGAGGAAGCGGGCATGCATGATACGGATCACGAGATATTGGAAGTAGTGGATTCAAAAGATAACGTGATCGGAACTGCTACGCGTGCGGAAATCCATCATTTGGGGCTGCAGCACCGCTCTGTACATGTCTTCGTGTTCAACAGATCAGGCGAAATCTACGTCCAGCGACGGTCCGAGTCAAAGGATAGACATGCAGCGAAGCTTGACTCATCAGCTGCCGGTCATGTAGACCCAGGGGAAACGTATGAACAGTCGGCTATCCGAGAGCTCGAAGAAGAGCTGGGCATTCGAGAGGATGTAACGGAAATCCTTCGGGTTGCCGCAAGTCCTGAAACGGACAACGAGCATGTGGTTTTGTATCTGGTGACAACTGAACTCGAACCTAACCCCAACCCCGCGGAAGTTCAGTGGGGAGGCTTCATGCGCCCGGAACAACTGGAAGTCCTTATCAAAGAGACACCCGGAGATTTCGTTCCCGCGTTCATACTCCTGTGGAATGAATTTCTGAGGAAAACCAAATGAGAGCCGTAGTTCAGAGAGTCAGCAGCGCTAAGGTGTCGGTTGACGGCAAGATTGTGGGTGAAATCGGGCAAGGGATGCTGGTGCTCTTGGCAGCAGGAAACGGAGACGGGCCGGAGCAAGTCAGATGGATGGCCGACAAGTTGTCAGGTCTTAGGATCTTCGCGGATGAAGCCGGCAAGATGAATCTCGGACTTCCTGACGTAGCAGGGTCTATGCTGGTGGTTTCTCAGTTCACTCTCTATGGCGACTGCCGGAAAGGGAAGCGGCCGTCCTACGCGAACTCAGCGCCCCCTGAGGAGGCTTCGGTCCTGTACTCGAGCTTCGTGGAAACCCTGCGCTCGATGAATATTCCCGTTGAGGAAGGAATATTCGGCGCAATGATGAAAGTGGAGCTGGTGAACGACGGCCCGGTAACCCTTATTGTGGACTCGCCTTAGTTTGGCCTTCTCATGCCGCCGGTCCGTTGTTGGAATCTGTGCTTATCCTGGCTCGGCACCCTTCGATTAGCAGAAAGAACTCCTTGTCGTCATCAGTGACTATGAATTGAGCCAACTGATAATACGCGGGCCTGGAGAACCTTGCGTGGAACGAATCACCTTTCACTCGGGAATACGGGATATTCTCCCGGCCGATCCAAAGCCGCTCCGGCGCAAGGGTCTCGGAGCAGCCGTCATTTAGTTCCATCAGTATCCGACCCTGCTCGTCCTGGTTCACACGCATTACCACGAAAGGAGCGTCCTCCACCTCAACCCGGCAGATTTCTCGGCCCATTCGCACGAGGTACTCACCGTCCGGCCCGCGTTCGAGCATCTCGTTGAATTGACGGTATATTTGAGGATGAACAATCTCGGCGCCATTTTGAAACCATCTGCCGTCTTTGTCTATGAAGAGCTTCAGATAAGGAGAAGCATCGAATAGCTTTCCGTTTTCCGATTCCTGCATCCGGCCTCCGTTTAATACAAACTTCCATGGCGGAAAGCGCCACAAGGAACCATGAAGATGCAGCGAGTTCCACGGCCTAGATTCATGTCTGAGAGATTCTAAGAAAGACAATACGATTTTGTATTCAAAAAAGCATCTCGCATTTATCCTATTTCTTCATCCGCTCTTTACCAGAATCCAGACAGGTCCTTTTTCATGTGTAGTCGGCTGTAAGCCCTGTATCCGGCTAAGACCCTTTTCACGTACATTCTGGTTTCAAGGTACGGGATGTTGTCGATGAACTCGTCCTGTTTCATTTTGTCGTTCGATCGGAGCCATCCTCTGACCTTTTTCACATCCGCGTTGTACGAGGCGACAGCTGGTACCACTTTGCCCTTGAACGTCTTGATATTCTTCGAAAGTATTCGAATGCCATGCGCGATGTTTTGCCTGGGATCAAGTATTTCTTGTATGGCACCTGCCGGAATCTTGCCCTTGGCCCTGGACAGCCCTGCCGCTGCTGGGGTCACCTGCATGAGTCCCAGAGCTCCCGCAGGTGAAACGGACGCAGGATCGTAAGCGCTCTCCTGTCGGATGACCGCCCAAACCAGATGCGGGTCAACAGCGTGCTTTTCCGAGTGCTTAACTGTTTCCGCAAAGTGTATTCTCGGAAAGGCCATTTCTATGAACTCCGGAGGCGCGTTTTCAGGCGGGTTTTCTACGAGCCCCCCGAACGCGGATACCAGAATTTCCCTGGCTTCATGATGCTTCCCGGCTCCAAGAGCTGCCTTGGCCATCAGAAAAGCGATCGATGGCGTAGTTCTCTGTGCCTTGGGCACAGCCTCGAGATTCAACAGTGCGAATTCAGGAAGCCCTTTATCCATTAGCATCAGAGCCGCACTGACATACTGGTCGGAAATCTGCACGGGTGAAAGACTTGTGTCAGGAAAGGCCCTGAGGGATCCATTGGAGTTGTCCGGGGGCGTACCGTTGGATGCCAAGAGATCCGCTGCTTCCTGGCCGTAGTATTCCAGTGCGGAGTTGCGGGCGAGTTCTTTCAGGATAGGTTCCGCGTCCGATGCGCGACCGGCCATCATCAAAGATCGCGCTTGCCAGTATTTTGAGGCGTTTTCTATCCTACGGGCCGGAGACAGTTGTCTGGTTTCCTTGAAATCGTCGGCGGCCTCCGCGTACTTGCGGTTCCAATACTTGATCCAGGCCATTTTCCATCTGACGTCAACTTTGACCGTGCCCTCGGGGTCGGATTCGAGTAGGCGCTTATAATATGTTTCAGCCTGAGCGTACCTTTTCTTCTCAAAATTGTAGGCGGCGAGATTGGCCACCGCTCTCCGCTTAAGCTTCAAAGGCGCTTTCTCGATCAACTGATTGGAACAGGACTCGAAATCCTTGTCCCTGTCCAATCTCCAGTAGACGAGGCTCAGCATGTGCATAGCTTCGTTACGGTCCTGATCGGAGAGCTTGCCGTTCAGTATTTCCTTGAGCAGACTGATGGCTTTTTCGTTCTGGCGATCTTTGTAGCGGCATCGGGCAAGCTTCAGCATCATTGATTTGTTGCCAGGTTTGGTCTTGAGCAATGCCTGATAAACGTCTGCAGCCAGATCAAAACGGCCTTTCTTGAAAAGCCGATCTGCGCGAGCAAGTTGATCGTTCTCAGAGTATGACGGCCTGGGTATCTTGCCCTGATAAGCCATCAAATCCAGCGCATCCCCTGCTTTGAGACCTTCCACTGACGCAGGATAATTAAGAAAAAGCGTCCTGTAATGGTTGGCCGCAGCACTGTAATTGCCGAGATTGCGCTGCAGATCGGCCTGGCGGAGCATTAAAGCTGTCTTGTTTTTCTCTGTGGCTCTGGCCGACATTTTCTCCAGAAGCGGAATTGCCTCCGGGCTGTCGCGTTTGCATAGGAGATCTGCAAGGGCCTGGCGGGCCAGCTCCGAATAGGGGCCGTTCGGGTGATTCTTGGAAAATTCTTTGAGGATTTTTTCCGAGCCTGTGAAATCGCCGGCAGATTGCTTTGCTCGCGCCAGGAGAACTTGAGCCACCGGTCCGTACACAGGATCTGCAAACACCTTTTCCCACACTTGGGAAGCCTGCTCGATATTTCCTTTGTCCAAGAACTGTTTGCCATGCACGAAGCCGGATTCAGCGTCGGAGGACGAGGATGGGGCGCCATAACAGACTTGCCATGACAGCAATATCTGTGCAGCCAAGAACAAACAAAAAAACAAGTATTGCGAGAACATTTTATTTAAAGTTCTACTTCAAGTTTTCATGAGGCACCGCAACCGGCTCAGTTCAGATACTGTCGCTGCTTCAGTCTAAGGGATGCCCCTCATCGAGTCAACCGTGGCCGCTCCCGAGGTGGATTGCCCCCCGCATGGGCGGATAAGACTCATGGTTATTTTAACTTACTGATTCTTATCAGAAAACTAGATTGAATGTCAAACAAGATGAGCAACTCGATGCAAAAAGCGAAAAAATCGTAGGAATTCCCTCTGCACTTTCGGTGTGATCAATGCTGGGAGTGAACCATAAGCAGGCCGCCGAAGCGATGTTTTCGTGGAGTGCTCGAAGTGTTTATTCGTCCCAATCGCCCCAATAATATCGTTCACCGGAAGCAGGATCGGTCCAGCGGCCGTCCCCGCACCAGTAGTTCTGGTTAACCACAGGAAAGACAGGATATCCGGGGGACATTCCTCCGGCTTCGGGGTAGGGTAGCATCTTCGGGGGGAATCTCCGGCACGAGCCGTTAATCTCAATCGTCCAGGGGCCCTTGTAATCATGCTCCAGACCCGACCGGATAAGGATGGGGGTATCTGAATCCCAGGGTTCGTAGAAGTCGCAGAACTCGCATGTCATGTCTGATGCCCGCATCCTGTGGTCTCCGTGGGCCGGGGGACGCGCCCATAGGCTTTCCCCCTGGCCATGTTCAAGAGTTGCAGAGTCTGTTTTAGTCCTTGATCAAACTCACAAAATTCGCGTATATCCGCTCCGCGCGTCCGGACAATTCCGCGTTCACCTCATCGAGCCTGGCTATCATTGAAGGAAAATCCGGTAAATCTGAAAACCAGTCTTTAAGAATCTCGGCAGTCACCTCAACGTGGAACTGTAGTCCGAATGCGTTCTTGTAACGAAAAGCCTGATGGGGACAATCTGCAGATCCGGCAAGGAGGATTCCGCCGTCCGGAATGTGAAACATGTCTCCGTGCCATTGCATCACTTCCATGGAGGAAGGCAACCCCTGAAAAAGTGTGTCCGCTCGACCGTCCTCGGTGAGATCGATGTTGCACCAGCCTATTTCCTTCTTCGGAGAGTCGGTTACCAGCGCTCCTTGGGCTTTGGCTATCATCTGGGCCCCGAGGCAGATCCCCAGGACCGGCAAACCGGCGTTCACGACCTTGTTGAGAAAAACGGTCTCGTCCCTCAGAAACGGATACTGGTCTTCTTCGTAGACATTCATAGGGCCCCCCATGGACACAACAGCGTCGAATCCTTCGAGGTTCGCTGGAAGTGTAGCACCCTCGTAGAGCTTCAGTAAGTCCACCTTTGCCCCTATGGATTTCAGATATGTTCCGAGTGAGCCGGGTCCCTCGGTCTCATTGTGCATTAGAACCAAAAAGCTCATCGACATTTTCTGTTCCTGTTCTGCTTATCGTCAAGATAGCGATTCGTAATTGGTAGCCGGCGATCCCTGCCGAACGCCTTCGGCGTGATTTTGACGCCAGGAGCAGCCTGACGCCTCTTGTATTCATTGCGGTCAACCATCCGGACCACGTCCCAGACTACGGAGGGGTCCGAATTCAGTATTTCGTCCGGATCTTTGTCTTCTTCCACATATTCCCTGAGTATGGGATCCAGAACATCGTAAGGAGGTAGCGAATCCTCATCCTTCTGATCCGGTCTCAGCTCGGCGGAGGGCGCCCTGGCGATAATCGATCGCGGGATCGGTTCTCGGCCTGCCTTTCTGTTCGCGTACTCAGAGAGCTCGTATACCAGCGTCTTGGGCACATCTTTTATGACAGCGAACCCTCCAGCCATGTCTCCGTAGAGCGTGGCGTACCCTACAGACATTTCGCTCTTGTTTCCTGTGGTCAGCACCAACCAGCCGAATCGGTTGGACAAGGCCATCAGGATGTTGCCCCTGATGCGCGCCTGGATATTCTCGAACTCCACTCCAGGAGATCCGTCGCTGAAAGGCTTCTGCAGGGCAGTGACGTACGATTGAAATATGTCGCGGACGGGTACGGTTATTAGTTCCACGTTCAGGTTCTTAGCCAGGATCACTGAGTCGGAAAAGGTCTCGTCCGAGGTGAACTGGGACGGCATTGTCACGCCCACCACTCGGTCGGCTCCCAGTGCGTCCACAGCTATGACCGCCGTCAGTGCCGAATCGATTCCGCCACTGAGTCCTATTACAACCTTATTAAAGCCATTTTTTCGAACGTAATCGCCAGTCCCGAGCACGAGAGCCTGATATATCTCTTCCGTCTCGTCCAGGTCCGAAGCAACGTAAGGCGCGATTTGAGGCCGATCACGTCGGCCCATGGGTTCGCACGTAAAATAAGGGGTGGCTGGATCGCACAGAGGCGGAGACGCCTGGTCCGCATGAAAGTCGAATACGAGAATGTCTTCCTCGAAACGTCGACCACACGCGAGGAGTTGCCCGGTCGGACCGACCACTATGGCACCGCCGTCAAACACAAGCTCATCCTGCCCCCCCACGAGATTGTTGTAGAAGAGAGTGGTCCCGGTTACCGCGGCGAACCTGCTAGCGACTCGACGCCGTGCATCCAGTTTCCCTGCATGATAAGGAGACCCGTTAATGCTCAGCGTGGCTTGCGCGCAGTTATTCGAGGCATGACACTCTGTGACGGAGCCCTCAATCCAGATGTCCTCACAAACGGTTATGTCGAAACGAACTCCTGCCATTTCGAAGACAAGGCATTCCGTCCCGGAATGGAAGTACCGTTTTTCGTCAAACACTCCGTAATTCGGCAGCTCGATTTTGTGGTAGATTCCCGCGAGCCTAGCGTCATGTATGAGCGCTGCAGCGTTGTAAACCTTTCCGTTCTCAACGTGGGGGAATCCGATCAGGGAGGTAATTCCGTAACAACGAGGGATCAATTCCTCGAGAGCGATCATGTTGTCGTCGAGAAAACCGCATTTCATCAGGAGGTCTTCCGGAGGATACCCGCAGAGGGCAAGTTCCGGAAAAGTGACTATGTCTGCGCCGATCTCCCTGGCCTGCTGCACCCAGTGAGCTATTTTTTCGACGTTGCCGTTGAGGTCCCCTACCGTGGGATTTATCTGTGCTTGCGCGATTCTGATGACAGCCATTTGACGCCTCACATTTCCGAGAATGCGACCAAAATGAGAATTAGGTAGCACCTAATCAGTCGACGGACCAAACCAAGTCAACACTCGGAGTCAATCTCCTTGCCGGGAAGAAGATGTGATGCGGTCGGCTCTTTTTCCCGGCCTGGATCATATAAATTGTAGCACATACTCACTCGAGCTGAACGAAATCCGGCGATCAGCGAACCCTGTGCAAACACAGCAAGTGTGGAACCAGAACCCGGATTTCTATGAGCTTGGTGTGTGAGAGAAAACACTGAGGCGGGAAACCTTTATCCCCATAGTTTCCCGCCTCAGGTCACCTGCATTGAAGCAGACTATCAAGGGGCGTCATCGGTAGGAAGAGCATTTCAGTGACTGTCATCCCCTCGTGATTGCAGGCTCAGGCCTGCATGGGTCATTACTAGATGTCAAAATAGAGTGCGAATTCATAAGTATGCGGTCTCATTCTGATCGGGTTCAATTCCGCGTCGGTCTTGTACTCGATCCACATGTCGATGGCATCCTGAGTGAACACATCACCCTTCAGCAGGAATTCGTGATCGGCTTCAAGCGCTCTCAGTGCTTCCTCAAGGCTGCCGGGCGTGGAAGGAACGCCCTTCAATTCTTCCGGGGAGAGTGCGTAAATGTCTTTGTCCAGGGGTTCGCCCGGATCCATCTTGTTTTCGATCCCGTCGATAGCCGCCATGAGAAGCGCGCTGAAAGCCAAGTACCCGTTGCAGGACGGATCGGGGGTTCTGTATTCTATTCTCTTTGCCTTGGGAGATGCGCTGTACATGGGGATGCGGCAGCAGGCCGAACGGTTTCTGGAGGAATAGGCAAGATTTACCGGAGCCTCAAAACCCGGGACCAGTCTCTTGTAAGAGTTGGTGGTCGGGTTACAGATTCCGCACAAGGCAGGCGCATGCTTGAGAATCCCGCCGATGGCCCAAAGGGCTTCCTGGGATATGCCAGCGTACTTGTCACCGGCGAACAATGGGACGCCTTCCTTCCAGATGCTCAAGTGAGTATGCATACCGGAGCCGTTATCCTCGAACAGGGGCTTGGGCATGAATGTGACGGTCTTGCAATGACGTTTTGCAACGTTCTTCAGAACGTACTTGAACCACATGAGCTGATCGCCCATTGTTACGAGAGGGGCGAACTTCATGTCGATTTCCGCCTGACCTGCTGTTGCCACTTCGTGGTGCTGCGCTTCAATGGTAATGCCTAGTTTCTCGAGCACGAGTACCATTTCGGTGCGGATGTCCTGAAGCGAGTCGCTGGGGGAAACCGGGAAGTAACCTTCCTTGTGCCGCGGCTTGTAGCCCAAGTTGGGGTTTTCGTCTCGACCGGTATTCCAGGTGCCCTCAATTGAATCCACCTGATGAAAGCTCAAATTGGAAGCATAGCTGTAGCGCACGTCATCAAAGATAAAGAATTCCGCTTCAGGTCCGAAAAAGGCAGTGTCGCCTATTTTGGAATATTTCAGGTAGGCCTCTGCCTTGTGCGCGATGTTTCTGGGGTCCCTGGAGTACCGCTCTTTTGTCACCGGGTCCACGATATCGCAGATCAAGGACATGGTGGGATGCTCCATGAAGGGATCCATTACCGCTGTCTTGGGATCGGGAATCACCAGCATGTCTGAAGCGTGAATGGGTTGCCAGCCACGGATGGAGGAGCCATCAAATCCGAAACCTTCCTCAAATGAATCTTCCTCGAGTTCGTGAAGCGGCACGCTAAAATGCTGCCACATTCCGGGAAAATCCATGAACTTGAGGTCAACCATGACCGTGTCGTTTTTCTTTGCGTACTCGAGTACCTCTTTGGGCTGCATGCAATACTCCTTCTTGTCTGAAAAATATTCTTGGTCGTCCCCGTATCGGGACAAACCGATTCAAGATTGTCCGTCCTCCAGAGGGACTCGCTAATCTTGGAAATCTGAATTCCGCAGCTTGAGCTACGTCAGAAAAGCTGCTCGAAAACTCGAATCTGGCATCAAAAGAATGGTTTTGCTGCCATGCTTCTGAAAAGGGTCGTGTCTGCACATCGTACAATTATCAAGCAGAGCGTTATCGCCGTCCCAGTTGAAGAGTCGGGACGACACGTTTCACTCTATTCTAGAGCGCATCCGCGTCACGTTCGCCGGTTCTGATGCGTACCACGGTTTCAACTGGCAGCACGAAAATTTTTCCATCTCCTATGCTTCCTGTGCGGGCTGCCGCTATGACCTTTTCAATGACTTGGTCCACGATCTCGGAGCGCACAACCATCTCGATCTTGATCTTGGGAAGGAAATCCACCAGATATTCCGCTCCCCTGTAGATTTCCTTGTGCCCCTTCTGGCGGCCGAATCCTTTGACTTCCGTAACCGTCATTCCCTGAACGCCAACTGAACTCAGCGCCTCTTTGACGTCATCGAGTTTGAACGGCTTTATGATGACTTCAACTTTTTTCATTCGTTTCCCCTTTTTAGCTATCCGGGTTCCCCATGGAGATTGTCACGGGCAATTCGTCGGGATGCAACGGAAAAATCAAAATCCAGGAAATATTGCATCAGAAATTGTAACCGACTTCGCCGTGGGCCGAGGTATCTACTCCGGCGTCTTCCTCTTCCTGAGTCACTCGGAGTCCCATGATGGCTTTCACTATGTATAGGATTACGACTGTCATGATCAAGGAATACGCGGCCGTGGCCAAAACACCCACCAACTGTATCCCGAACAGACCGGCATTCCCGAAAAACAAACCGTCGTTTCCGGATTCATTTATCAGTTTGGAGGCGAACAGTCCCGTAGCCAGGGTGCCCCAAACTCCGCCTACTCCATGA